>CASDWL010000091.1 GCA_949284615.1 uncultured Mycoplasma sp. | reverse complement strand
TTGAATTATTCTTGTATTAATTTGCAATTTAATACTTTAAAAATTAATGATTAAATTTAATAAATCAATTTTTTTATAAATGCTTTATTGTTTTAAAAATTTTGTATTTATCACTTACTTAAATAAACAAAATTTTATTTTCTTTATATGCAATCTCTTTGTTTACTCAAACAATAGCAACAATTGGTCCTATTATAAAAGTAAAAATTGTTAAAATTCCAGCAATTAATCTTTTTCATTGTTATCATCATAAGAAAATAATTTAATTAATAAGTATAATTCAAGTAAATTATTCCTAAGAAAAAAAACAATCATCCTACTATAGCTAAAATAGCACTTTTTTTTAATTTTTTTAAATTCTCAATTTCTTTTCTTATATTTTTAATCTCTATTTCTTTATTTTTTTGAAGATTTTCTACATTTGTTGAATTTTCTTGTTTTTCCAATTCAAAATCCACAATTTCAATATTTTAACATTAATTAGAGCCAAACTTAATTTAAATAAAGAACTATATTATTTAAATCATAAATTAATCTTAAATAGAAAATTAAAAATCTAATTCAACTTTGAAATATCAATTACATATCTAAATTTAGCTTTACCTGTAGTCATTTTTTCATAAGCTTCATCAATTTGATCAGGATTAATAATCTCAATTTCAGGATATATATTATTTTTTAAAGAAAAATCTAACATTTCTTGAGTTTCTTTAATTCCTCCAATAATTGAACCATATATTTTTTTGTGACCATTAAAAACTAATGATCCTGGTCATAATGATCAATTAGAATCTTTAGGAGGTAAACCTAAAATGGCCATTTCTCCACCGATTTTTAATAATTTAACATAATCAACTACATCATATTTAGTTGGAATAGTTGAAATTATTAAATCAAATTTTTGATCTACTTCATCTAAAGATGCATAAAGTTTTTTTGCACCTAACCTTTTAGCTTCTTCTTCTTCTTTTTTATTATTTCTAGCTAAAACATAAACATCAGCTCCAAAATGTAAAGCATATTTTAAAGCCATTACTCCTAGACCTCCAAAACCAGCAATAGCTACTTTATCACCTTTTTTTACTTTAGAAAATACAATAGGAGAATATGTTGTAATACCTGCACACATTAAAGGAGCCACATATTCTAATGGACTATTTTTAGGAATCATAATAGCAAAATCTTGATTTACTACAATATAATTTGAATATCCTCCTTGAGTATTTTCATTATTTTCATAATCAAATGAATCATAAGTAAAAGCTGCTTGAGAGCAGAATTGTTCATAATTCTGTTTACATGATTCACATTCATGACAACTATTTACCATACATCCTACACCTGCATGATCACCTATTTTAAATTTTTTTACGTTATTTCCAACAGCAATAACTTCTCCAGCTATTTCATGACCAGGAACAATAGGATTTTAACACCTTCACTTCATTCTGATCTTGCAGTATGAATATCACTATGACAAATACCTGCATATTTGATCTTTATTAAAATATCATTTTCTTTTAATGCTCTTCTTTCAAATTCATAATTTTCAAATTTTCCATCTTTTGAAAAAAGTGCTTTAGCTTTAGTTTTAATTTTATTCATATAAATCCTTTTATGTTTAACAATTTTTAATTATTATAAACATAATAATTAAAATTAAACTAATTTTGAGAATTTTTAATAATCTTTCTTGTTGATAGAGTAAATCATAATTTTGCAATTCAACTTAACATAAATGGTAAAAAAGAATATCTGGAAGATTTAAAAATCTTAATATTTTCTTTATTTATAAGTATATTTTTGTTATCTTCTTTATTTTTTGTATTAATATAACAATAATTAGTCATCATATTAACATATGCTGATAATTCTTTTATGTTATATGATAATAATTTATTCATATTTTCCATTCATATTTCAATTCTATCAATATTTCAAGAAGCAACTGATGAAGAATTAGGTCTAGATACAAAATAATATCCTAAATCTTTTTTTATAAAATAAATATCTTGAGATTTTATTAAAAAAGAAAAAAATAAAATCTGATCTTGATATGAAACTCCTTCTTTTAAATCATCTGATTCCAAAAATAAACTAGTTTTAAAAAATTTACACATTGGAATAGATCAAGGAGTAAATGCTTTATTCTTTTTCAGTTCTTTTGATTTTGCCGATCATATTACATTTGTTGATTTTGTTTGATTATTTTCATTTATTCTTTGGAAATTAGATAGTATTAAATCATATTTATTTTTATTTATGATTTGCAACACTTCATCAAAACAATTTTTATTATAAAAATCATCTGCATCTAATATAGAAAAATATTGACCTTGAATTAAATTGTTATTTTTTACATAATTAATAACAGACCCTCAATTACCATTTTCTTTTTTGATATATTCAAATGGATAATTTTTTTTAGCTTCTAATCAAGTTTTAATTTTTAATTCAGTTTTATCAGTTGATCCATCATTAATAATTAAAACTTGAATATTATTTCAATTAATATTAATTTGATTAATTATTGAATTCAAAGCTTTTTCAATGTAATTTTCAACATTGTATGCTGGAATTATGATTGTTAATTTCTTTGTCAAAATTATCCTTTCAAAAATGGTATTACTTGTTTGAAATAAATATAACCTGAATATATTGATAAAAATAAAGCCATAATCATTGGTAGATTAATTAATAAGTTCTGCCATCAAATATTTTTATCTATGATGGGAATTAAAAATAAAAGAAGTATTATTGCAAATGACTGAAACACAGTTTTTAATTTTCCATAAATATTAGCTTCTATTTTAACATTATTTTTAGCAAAAATATTTCTTGATCCATCCACAATCAAATCTCTTATGATCATGAAAATAATTATTAATAAATATGTGTATTGGAAATAAGATAAAAATATTAAAGTAATTGTTATGGTTATTTTATCTGCTAAGGGATCAAACAACTTACCAAAAACTGTTATTTGATTATTTTTTCTTGCTAAATAACCATCTAAAAAATCGGTTATCATGGAAATAATAAAGATAAATCCTATAAAATATAAAAAATATTGACTATTGGAATGAATATTAACATTTTTAAAAGATCCATTTTCATAAACAATAACATATCATGTAAACAATGAAAATAAAATAATAATTGGTATTATTAAAATCATTCTAGCAATTGTTAATTTATTTGGTAGATTCATCTTTTTTATCCTCTATATAATGATTAAAATAATCATGAATTATTTTTTTAGAATCTTCTTTAATCATTTCATAACTAGCATCATTTCTTAATTCATCATTAAATTTTTTAAAATAATTAATAGATTTTGAACAATATTTATTTCATAAATTTGATTTAGTATCAATTAATTCTTTCATATTTTTACCATATTCTGGATCAGCTTCATCTGATTCAATATACAATACTTTAAATGATTTAGAATCATAAATTTCTTTTAAAAAAGTTCTAGCTGCTAGATTAACACTTTTCATTTTTATTTTAGAAACACCTGGAACAACTTTTTTCACATATTCATCATTAATTTCTATTAATGTATAAATTCTAATAGCAAGTTCTTTTGATGTTTTAGATGTTG
>CASDWL010000090.1 GCA_949284615.1 uncultured Mycoplasma sp. | reverse complement strand
TTACTTGCATTGATGGAATATCTGCTTTATGTCCATTTAATGTAAAATGTCCATGATTTACTAATTGTCTTGCTTGTCTTCTTGTTTGTGCTAGACCCATACGATATACAATTGAATCCATTCTTGTTTCTAACATTTGTAAGAAATTAACACCAGCTTGTCCTGGTCTTTTTGCTGCTTTAACAAAAGTATTTTTAAATTGTTTTTCTGTAATTCCATACATAAATCTAATTTTTTGTTTTTCATATAAATGTAATCCATAATCAGATAATTTTGGTCTTCTTTTATTTCCATGTTGACCTGGAACAGTTTGTCTCCCTTTTCCTTTTGCAAATTCTTTTCCTGTTTCTAAAATAGAAAATCCTAATCTTCTTGATCTTTTAAACACAGATCCTCTTATTGTTGCCATAACATTCTCCTTTTGAATTTAATAAATGTGTATTAATAAATAGTAAAAAATAATATTTAACTTAATTATTAATAATTTATTTCTAATGCTTTCACACATAGCCAGTTACTTACAAATATTACTTAAATAAATATTTTAATAATTATTTAAATTGCTACATTTAGCAATTATTATTATACTCTATTAGTATAATTTTCATAATATAATATATAAAATATTATAATGAAGGATTATTAATGCAATATTTTGTTCCAATAACACTTCTAGGTGAATTTTTAGGTACTTTACTTATAATTTTAATAGGTAATGGTGTTGTTTATTCTACATCTCATGTAAAAATGTTTGCCAATCAATCTGGTAAGTGAGTTTTAATTTCTTTAGCTTGAGGTTTAGGAGTATTTACTGGTGCTATTGTGGCTCAAGCATTTGAAAGTGGAGCTCAATTAAATCCTGCTGTTAGCATTTATCAATCTATTCATATGTTAGATGCAACACAATTAATATATATACCAATGCAATTTCTAGGTGCAATATTTGGTCAATTAATATTAAATTTTATTAATTATAAACATATTATAGAAACAGCTAATAGTGATGTTTATGCTACTAGAAGTGCTCACTGCACTAATCCTGCTTTTGATAATAAAAAAGATAAAGTTGCTATATACAATTTTTCGTATGAATTAGTAGGAACATTTGTATTGCTACTAGCAATTTATGCAATAGAACTTCTCCCATTTCATTCTTCATCAAACAGCACAGAAGAAATAATAACAGGTTCATTTGGTCCTATACCCGTTTCATTAGTAATTATGGCAATTGGGATGTCTTTAGGATCTTCTACAGGATATGCTATAAACCCCGCTAGAGATTTAGGACCAAGAATTGTGTATGCTGTACAAAGAAATTATTTTTCTAAAAAATCTCAATCTACATTGATAGATGCAAATTGATCTTATTCTTGAGTTCCTGTTGTAGCTCCAATTATTGCTTCATGCATCATGGGTGGTTTATCTAGAATAGGTATGTAAATAATTACTTTAAATTTATAAATTCATTTGCATATTCATGCAAATTTTTTTTAATTAATTTTAATTTATATTTATTTGATTGAGTTCAAATTGAAGTAACTTTTTGAATAAAGTATAATCTGTTATTTTTCATCATTATTGATAAACAATATTTATCTTGTTCTTGATTTCATGAAATTTGAATTAATTCATTATCATTATCTATATTTTCAATATAATACTTTAATGAATATTTATTATATTTACTTACAAATTGAGAATGTAAATTTAATGATTTAATATTATAAAATTTCTTAAACATTTCTAATAATTCACTGAAATTATTTATCTTTATTTTCTTTATAACTTGAATTGATTTAGTTTCATTAAAATTATTTAAATCTAAAGGAATTTCTCCATTGTTGGCTAAAACAATATCAATAGATTTTCTAAAATTTCTCATTTCTTTTTTAAAATTAGATTTTAATCAAATTAATCCAGCAGTGTCTTGCAAACCGAAAAAAGGTTTTTTCCTATAAATAGTTTCTGTAATATTAATAACATATCCTTTGCCATAATATTTTTTTCTTAACTTAAATTTCAATCAATAAGAATTTTCAAAATTCATTCATTTCATTTCTAAGATTTTTTTATTAATATCAAATTGAATAATTTCATATTGACTATTAATGTTTTTAATTTTTAAATTAAATTTAAATCCTTCATATATTTCTTTATTTATATGGAATGTCTTACTAAATGTTTTTAAAAAAGCATTTCATAAATCTTCAATATTATCTAATGAAAATTTAAATTTTATGTGCATTCTTTTATTTCTATTGAATTCATCTACTATAGATTTATTATCATTATTTTTATTCATTTCTAAATACCAATACCAATTTTTGTAATTAATAATATGAAACCTAAAAGAAATATTAATAATCCCATTATTCATAATATTTTTAGAGTTTTACCCATTCATCAATAATTTTTCTTGATTACAATTTTGCAAAGATTTCTTATAAATCAAAAGAAACAAGGTATAAAAATACCTAAACCCATTAATATTGCTCCTGATAATATCAAAGGATCTGCAGATACATATGGAGCTGAAG
>CASDWL010000089.1 GCA_949284615.1 uncultured Mycoplasma sp. | reverse complement strand
ATTTTGGCAATACTTTTAATAAATGCACTAAATAATTTTGATGGTCTTAAAGGTCTAGCATTAAATTCTGGATGATATTGAACTCCAATATAAAATGGATGATTATCTAATTCACAAACCTCAATTAAATTTTTGTTTTTATTGATTCCTGAAAACTTAAATTCTTTATCTTCAATTTTACTTATAAATTTAGGATTAACTTCATAACGATGTCTACTTCTTTCACTAATTTCATTTTCCCCATATATTCTTTTAATTTGAGAATTATCCTTTAAAGATATAATATCTGCACCTAATCTTAAAGTTCCCCCTATATTTTCTTTATCTTTTCCTAAAATGATATCTAAAACAAAAGTTCCTTTATCACTAACTTCACTAGAAGTAGCATCTTTAATACCTTTTAATCTTGCTTGATTAACAGTCATGGCTTGCATTCCAAAGCATATTCCTAAAGTAGGAATATTGTTTTTCCGAGTGAAATTAACAGTCGTTATTTTTCCTTCAAATCCTCTTTTACCAAATCCTGGCAGAACAACAACTCCATCAATATCTCTAAGTTTTAATGAGATATTTTTTTCATCAATGCTTTCAGCGGATATTCAATCAAAATTAATATTTACATTTTCATATGTCCCACTAATAAATAAAGCCTCTTTAATAGATTTATAAGCATCTTCTAATTCTATATATTTTCCAATCATAGCAATATTAATATTAGTTTTTTTAGGTTCTTCTAATTTATTTATAAATTCAACTCACTTATCAAAGTTAGATTTTTTATTTTTTATTGAGAAAAATTCTAAAATCCTTTCACAAACACCTTGTGATTCTAAATATAAAGGAACTTTATACACTGAATCAAAATCATATAAAGAAATAACACATTCTTTTTTGATGTAACTTAAGTTAGATATTTTATCTATTATTGCTTCATTAAGTGGATTTTGAGATCTAAGTAATATCATATTAGGATTAATTCCACCTGATAATAACATTGATATAGAATTTTGTGTTGGTTTTGTTTTAAATTCTTTTGATGCATTTAATCAAGGCACATATGTTACATGAACAAAATAGCATGTGTTTGGATGTCTAAAACTATATTCACTAATAGCTTTTATAAACGGAGAAGATTCAATATCTCCTATTGTTCCCCCAATTTCTACAATTAAAAAATCTGGTTTGTTTTTTTCAATTGCTGAATCAATAATATTCATAATTTCATTAGTGAAATGTGGAACCATTTGAACTGTTTTGCCATTATATTTACCCTTACGTTCATTTTCAAAGATTCTTTGATATATTTTTCCTGTTGTATAATTAGATTCTTTAGTTAAAGTTTCATCAATAAATCTTTCATAATGACCTAAATCTAAATCTGTTTCTGCCCCATCTTCAGTTACATATACTTCACCATGTTCATATGGAGATAATACTCCTGGATCAATATTTAAATAACAATCTAGTTTTTGCATAAATATTTTAAATCCTCTAGCTTTTAAAATATTTCCAATTGATGAAGCTGTAATACCTTTTCCTATACCTGAAATTACCCCACCAGTTACAAAAATTATTTTTGTATTATTTTTAGATTTTATAGATTTTTTATTTTTATTTGTCATATGCTTAATTATTATAAGTTAAATATCATTTTGATACACTATTTTAAATATATTGTTATGGTCAATATTTAAATATTTATATTATTTTGAATTAATAAAAGATTAAATTACAAAAAAAGATTAAATTACAAAATTAAATAACAATATTCATAAAATTACTCAAATTATTAAAATTGAAGTAAATATAATTAATAATTTTTTTTGATTATCCATATAATACCTCATTCAATTAATTAAATGTTATCATGAAATTTAATATATTTGATATAATTTATACTAACTTGAATTTTAAGATATATATTTAAAATTAAAAATTTGAATTGTGCAACATTTTAAAAATAAATAATTACATACAATAAAAAGGAAGCATATTTATGAATATAAATAAAAAATATTTGAGTATTTTATTTTTACCTACACTTATTTTACCTACAAGTGTTATTTCGTGTTTGGTATCATCTAATAATAAAAATGATTTGTATTTAGAAGATGAAATATTACCACCCAATGATAATAATGAAATAGATAAACCAGTAATAAATGAAAATGATTTCAAGGTTGATATTTCATGAAAAAAGGGATTTAGAGATGAAAACACTTTCTTTTTTGAAGGGTCTAATGATTATATTTTTAAATTAGGTGAAATTATCATTGATCAAGATAACTATATTGTTCAATATGTAGGATGTGAAAATAAAGTATATTATTATTCCCTATATGATAAATCAATTAAAAAATATTATTTATTATCTTTAGACTTTTTTATTGATAAATTACCAATTGTATGATCTATGTCTAAAATTAAATTCTTTATATTTGAAAATATTGTTAATAGTTATTTAGAAAATATGGTCATTAATCATAATATAACTGATGATCTTTTTTTGTACCTATTGATAGAAGTGATTCCTCAATAATTTTTGAAAAAAATGATGTAATTGCTTTTGAAAGTTCGTGAGGTGTGTGAAACAATCAAGAGGGTAAAGCAATTATGAATATAAAAATAGATAAATCTAAAATTAGAGAAACATTGTTTGGTCCATTAGAAAAAAGTTATGATAATTTTTTTATTACTAATTTACATGCTACTAATTTATACTTATTACCTAAATTAGTGATAATTGATACGCCAATAAATTATTTTGATTTCAATATTAATGATGTTCAGAATGTAAATACAGATTATTTTTATACTTTAACTGATGAGGAAAAATCTAAAATTACTTTAGATATTCCAACTAATGATAATAATTCTATTCAATGAAGAGGAGATATTGGTCAACAATATGTTTCAGGACAAATAATTAATAATAATTATATTGGAGGAATCTCTTCTAATTTCATAAACTTATTTAATTCAAATAGTACTAATTATGGTGACATATTAGATAAAATTAAAGATTCTGAAAAAAATAATGTAAAAAATTATATAGAGCAAATAATATACAAAGGGAAAAGAATTTCAATTAATATTGATGAAAAATATAATGAAGATGAAAAAATATTAAATCTAAAAATTTATTCCTCTATTTATTCAGGAGCCAATTCCACAAACTTAGTTGCTGATGGTTCATCTGCAGCAATATATGATGTCTCAGGAATTCAAAAAATGAGTATTAGCTTTACAGAATATAAAAAATTTTAAGCAACTACATTTTTCTTTGCATAAGCATCTAGTCTAGAAGCTTTTCTTGCACCATTATTTTTATGAAAAACACCTTTAGAAACAGAAGTATCTATTATTTTATGAGCATATGCAATTAATTCTTTAGCTTTAGGGTCTTTATTAATAATAGCCAATTTAGCTTTCTTTATAGCTTTTCTAACTCTAGATTTCATTGCAGCATTATATTGTCTAGATTTCTCATTAGTTTTAATTCTTTTTATTTTTGATTTAATATTTGCCATTTATTTTTTTTAATACCTTTCTTAATTTAATATAAATTTTGTTTAATTTTGAACCTTTATTATTTAGAACATAAATAATACTTTGAGAATTTAATAAAAAAATTATATTAAAAATTATTAAAAATTGCTAAAATTTTTTAAATTATGAATTTATATATTGTAGGTGTTGTTATCTCATTTATCATAATGTTTGCAATATTAGGTGTAATTTTATTTTTTTGATTTAAAAGAAAATCAGAAGAAAATGAAATGACTAAAAAAGGCAAAATGACTGAAATGATGATAAATGAAAAAATAAATTTATGATCTAATATAAATGATGCTTTATATGTTCCTTCAAGTATGTATAAATATGATAAAAATAAAATTTTTGAAGTAGATGGTATTTTATTAACTACTAGAGCTTTAATATGTATTGAAGTAAAAAATATTAATGCAACAAGAATTTATGGATCTGGTAATGAAAAAGAATGAGTCAAAGAATTAGGTAATAATAAATATATGATTAAATCACCTATAATGCAAAATAATAAGCATATTGATCATATAGTAAAAATGACTAATATGAAATTGCCAACTGTATCATTAATTGTTTTTGATTCTATTTCATGTAAACAAATAGATATTAATAATATTCCAAGTCATGTTATTATTACTAAATCAAATGAAATCAATCAAACTTTAGAAGCCATTATGTCAGCTTTAATTCCAAAAATTTCTAAAAATGAAATTGAAAAAATGTTTGAGAAATTAAAAGAACATCAAACCAATGATAAAAAAGATAAAGAATTGTTACTTTCATTTTCAAAGGAATATAATGAAAAAACTTTCACAATTTAATGAAGGATTAAATTCTTATAAAAATATAATATTTTGTTTAAAAAGAAAAAGTAAATGAAATCTAAGTATTAAAATAAATTCTAAAAATGAAATTATTGTTTCAACACCACTTAATATATCTGATAATTTATTAATTCAATTTTTAGACAAAAATTTAATAAAGTTTAATGATTATCTAATAGAAAAACAAAAAAATAATTGAATCAACATGGAAGAGTGTTGATTTTATTTATTAGGATCCAAAATTAGTTTCATATATAATTCAAATGCCAAAAATGTTGTTATTAATGAAGAAATAAAAATGAATTGTAAATCAGAAGAACAAATATTAGAACAGATCAATAAATATAGAAAAAAAATATTGCTATCTTATTTAAATATTTCACAAAAAAAATTTCAAGAGTTAATGAAAGTTCCTGATCATGAAATAAAAATAAGGAATAAAAATAGCGCCTGAGCAACAAATCATATACAAAAAAAAGTAATATTTTATTCTATAAATTTAGCATCATTTTCTAGAGAAATCATAGATTATGTTATTGTTCATGAGTTATCTCATCATGTTCATAATAATCATTCAAAAAATTTTTGGAATAATGTTCAAAAATATGATCCTGATTTTAAATTAAAAAAATTCAAATTAAAAAAATATGAATATTATTAAATATAATAATATTTACATTATGAATTACAAAGAAATGATTGAAAATATTAACAAT
>CASDWL010000088.1 GCA_949284615.1 uncultured Mycoplasma sp. | reverse complement strand
ATATTATCATAAAATTTAAATTTTTAAATTATTTTTTATTTTTAAAAATAATTTATTAAAAATAGTTTCTGACAATGATTTTGTTTTTTCAACAACATGAATATATATTTTAAATTTTGGTTCAGTGCCTGATGGCCTTAATGAAATTCAATTAAAAGAACCCCTAAATTTATAACTTAACATATCATTAGGTTTCATATTATCAAGACCTTGTGAATAATCTAAAAAATCTGCATTTTCAAAATTAATTAATTTAAATTGCTCTTTCAATTGATCTAAGTGTTCTTTATTTATTAATTGAAATGAAAAAGATTGAGCTTTCATATATCCATATTGAGAATAAATTTCTTCTAATTTTTGACCTAATGTCATATTATTATCTTTTGCATTAGATGCAATTGAAATAATTAACAACATCACTTGCAATGCATCTTTATCCATAGATCATTGATCATCTATTAATGATCCATATGATTCTTCAAAAGCATAAAACAATTTTTCTTTATGATTGAAATTCATTATTTCATTCCCGATTCACTTAAATCCTGTTTCAGTTACTATAGATTTAATATTTTTATCCAAACACATCTTGCTTGGCAAAGAAGTTGATACAAATGAATAAATCAAATAATAATCTTTTTCTGAATCCATTTTTTTATTTTTTAGTAAATAATCTGTAATTAAAATTGCATTTTCATTTCCATTAATAAATTTATAATCATTATTTTCTTTATATGCAACACCTAACCTGTCAGAATCTGGATCTGTAATTATAATTAGATCAGAATTTTTATCATTAGATATTTTCAAAGAATTCTTGTATGCAATTTCTAATTCAGGATTAGGATTATCTACATATGAAAAATTTTCATCTTCTATTATTTCATTAGGTTCATATATTACATTTATTCCCATTTTATTAAATAGTTCTTTAGCAAAAGGGTAGCCTGTTCCATGCAATGGAGAATATGTTATTTTTAAATTATTAATTCTTTGATTATTGATAAGTCCAAGTAAGCCATTGATGTATTTTTCATAATCTAATGGTTCTATATTTAGAATATTTGAATTGCAATTTAAAGTTTGAACTGAATCTATATATTTTTCATATTCTTCATAATTTTTAAAATATTTTTTTAATTCTTCAATTTCTTCTGGAAGCATTTGAAATGCAAAATTGTTGTAGATTTTTATACCATTATATTCTTTTGGATTATGACTTGCTGTAATGTTAATACCACCAATTGCTCTTTTTTCTTTTATTAAAAAACTAATAAATGGAGTAGGTAGCATATCTTTACTATAAAAAACTTTAATATTATATGAAGTTAAAATATTTGCTGCAATAATAGAAAAAGTTTTTCCCTTTTTTCTATTATCTCTACCAATTACAACACACTTATTTTTTACATTCAAAAATTTATCGTTTAAATATTTTGCATAAGCTTCAAAAATTTGAGCTGCATATGCCTCATTTAAACAATTTTTATTATTACCTATTATTCCTCGTATTCCTGCTGTTCCAAATTCTAAAGACATAAATCACCAAATAATTTAAATATTTTTTAATACTATTTTTGCTATATCTTTAGAATCATTATTACCAATAACATGTTTTGCAGCTTGTTTGGCTTGAGGTAAAGCATTTTCCATAGCATATGTATTATTAAAATATTCTAATCCTTTAATATCATTTTCACTATCTCCAAAAACAAAAACATCATCATATAAAATATTTTCAATTTTTACAATCTCTTTTAAAGCTGACAATTTTGAAATATCTTTTAAATTAATATCTATATTGTGTTTTGATGTTATAGTCAACTCATAGGTGCTACCAAATTCATCATTTCATTTTGTTCAATATTTTTGAACATTATGTTCTTGAAGATGAACAGAAATTTGAATAATAGAGTTTTTATCTTCATCTTTCATGTCAAAAACTGATTGATATGGATCAAAAAATCTTTCTTTATTTGCAGTAGGAATAATTGTATCTATTTCATTAAAATAATAACCTACAAAAACATTTCACTCTGTTGATACTTGAACAGTTCCACCAATTTTTCTTACTTCATGAACTATATCCATTACAAAATCAAATGGAATTTTATTTTGTTTATAAGTTATAACGTCACGATCATGAATTGAATGAATAATAGCCCCATTACAACCAATATAATAATTAAACAATCCTCAATGCTCTTTCATAGTCATTTGAGAATAAATATAATTTCTTCCAGTTGCCATAACTAAAATATGACCATGTTTATTTGCAATTTCTAATGCTTCAATATTTTCTTTAGATAATTGCATTTCTGTATTTAACAATGTTCCATCTAAATCAAAAGCAAATATTTTTTTTCTTGAACTCATAAATCACCTTCTTTAAAATTTTATTTCTCATTTTTTAAATGAGGAAATAACAATATTTCTCTTATTGATGTATTACCTGTTAAAAGCATTATTAAACGATCAATACCAATACCACATCCTCCTGCAGGCGGCATTCCATATTCTAATGCTTCAATAAAATCTCAATCAATTTCATTTGCTTCATCATTTCCAGCCTCTCTTTCTTTTAATTGAGATTCAAATCTTTCTAATTGATCTATTGGATCTGAAAGTTCAGTAAACATGTTTGCAAATTCTTTTTTATTAATAAATAATTCTGCCCGATCTGTATATCTAGGATCTTTATCATTTTTAGCTGCCAGTGGCGAGATAGATAATGGATGTCCATATATAAAAGTTGGTTGAATCAATGTGTCTTCTACATAATGTTCAAATAAAATATTTATTAGATGACCTTCATCATAATATATCTCTATTTTCTTATTGATTTTTTCAACCTCTTTTTTCAATTGGTCAAATGATGCCTTAGTAACATCAAAATTTACATATTTTGACACTTCTTCTGTCATGCTAATTCTTTTAAATTTATTCTTTAAGTTTATTTTTTGGCCATTTCATTCTAATTCTTCTTTATTTAATTGAGTAGCAATATATCTAATAACATCTTCAGTTATATTCATCATATCTTCTAAATCAGCATTGGCTTCATAAAATTCAATTGAAGTAAATTCAGGGTTATGAGTTGTATCAATTCCTTCATTTCTAAAAATTCTTCCAATCTCATAAACTTTTTCAAAACCACCAACAATTAATTTTTTTAATGGTAATTCTGTTGCAATCCTTAAATAAAATTCGCTATTTAATGCATTATGATGTGTTTTAAATGGTCGTGCAGCGGCACCACCCAATATAGGTTGTAAAATAGGAGTATCAACTTCTAAATAACCTTTTTGATCCATAAACTTTCTTAATTCAGTAATAATTTTTGTTCTAGTTCTAAAAGTTTCTCTAACATCTTTATTACATATTAAATCTACATATCTATGTCTATATCTTTCTTCAATATCTGAAAGACCATGAAATTTTTCGGGTAAAACTTTTAAAGATTTTGACATTAATAAAACTTCTTTAGCTCTTATTGCTAATTCATTTGTCATTGTTTTCATTACATTACCTTGTACTCAAACAATGTCACCAATATCTAATTTAGAAATAAAATTAAATAATTGTTGATCCATTTTATTATTTATATAAATTTGAATATTTCCTTCACCTAAACGAATTTGAGTAAAAGGTCCTCTTTTACTTAAAATTCGTCCATAAGTAGAAACTTCAATTTGTTTTGTTTCTAAATCTTCTTTAGATAATTCAGAATATAAACTAATAATTTGTTCTATTGTATGAGTAATTTTTTGTTTTTTTAAATATGATTTTATTCCAGCTTTATTATTTTCTTCAACTTTATTTCTTCTAATAAGTTCTTGCTCTGTAAATGTTCTACTCATTACTTTTTCACCTTTCCTTTTGTAAATATCTTCAAATTAATAGTGTTGATTATATTAAGTTTGACTATTAAATTAAATTATAACTTACATTAATAAAATTTAATTATTCATAATAATTAATCAAAATTCAAAAAAGCTTACATTTTAATATAAAATTAATAAACATTATTATTGAGATTTAAAATTTAACTATAAATAAAATGGTTAAAATGTGTAATTAAATTTCATACTCATATTAATTATGTTTAACTATTTTATTGTTTAGGATTTAATATGAAAAAAAATAAAAAAATAAATACAAATAATATAAATTTTTTCTCAGCTATATTAGTTGTGATAGGTTCTTCTATTGGAGCCGGAATATTCTTTAAATCAAAAAGTGTTTTAGATAATTCACAAAGATCTTTGGTACTTGCAATTTTTTGCTGAATTATAGCAGCTTTTTCAGTAATTGCTATGGCTTTAGCATTAATTGAAATTTCATCTGCT
>CASDWL010000087.1 GCA_949284615.1 uncultured Mycoplasma sp. | reverse complement strand
TTAAATTTAAAAGATATTTCATTTATATTATTTTCATTAAATAAAAATCTAAAAGAAAATAAATTTGTTCTATTATCCCAAATTAATCTAATGTCACAATTGCCAAAAACACTTTTATTTCATAAATCTACATTTGATGTTATATCATTATTCATCCGATCGAAATAATAAGATTTAACTTCATATTTTTTTTGAATTTCATAAATTATTAAATTTTCATCATCAATTGACTTATAATCTTTATTATTTTTTAGTACATTATTTTTGTATTCAGATGATGGATAAAAATTTTGTATTGAAACATGTTCTCCTTTTCATTATTTTAGTTTTAAATATTTATTAAGTTTAAGATTAACCTGAATTATTTTAAATATAATTTATGTCATCATCTTCTCCTTTCATATTCTAATATGCGGAAAAATCAAAAAATTACTTATATTTTTGAAATTTTTTCTAAAAAATAATAAGTTATACTACTTTTCCACGTTAATCCACGTGGAAAATGTATGAAAAAAATATACAAAGTATTAAAATTTATATTTAAATATGTCAAAAATAATATTGATTACAGGTCCATCTGGTGTAGGAAAAGGGACAATTGAAAAAGAATTATTTAAAGATGAATCACTAAATCTATCTTTTTCAATTTCTATGACAACTAGAAAAAAAAGAGAAAATGAAATAGATGGAATTCATTATCATTTCACAGATAAAAAACATTTTTTTGAATTAATAGAACAAAATGCTTTCTTGGAATATAACAATCATTTTGATAATTGATATGGAACTTTAATTTCAGAAGTGGAATCAAAATTACAACAAAACAAAAATGTTCTAATTGAAGTAGAAACTACAGGAGCAATAAATATTATTAAAAGATTAAAAGATGAAAATAAAGATGATCAATTAATATCAATTTTTATTATTCCACCTTCGTTAAATGAATTAGAGAAAAGAATAAGAGAAAGAAATACAGATACTGAAGAGCAAATTAAAAAGAGATTGGCAAGAGCTGAAATGGAAATGAACTACAAATTATATTTTAAACATGTTATTAAAAATGATAATATTAATATAGCAATAAAAGAAATCAAAGATTTAATAAAAAAAGAAGAGGAATAAAATGAAATATGTCATTGAAACCAATATTGGTGTAGTAAGAGATGAGAATCAAGACAAAGCAAATGTATTTGAAAATGACTATGTTCTTGTAGCAGTTCTTTGTGATGGTATGGGAGGACATTTTGGTGGATCTCTTGCTTCTTCAATAACTATTGAAACATTTAAAAATAGAATGAATTATTTAAAATCAAATAATGACAATATTTATGAATGATTTAAAGAAACAATTAAACAAGCTAAACAAAATATGATTAATGAAGCTGGTGAAGATGATAATAAAAAGGATATGGGAACAACAGTTACATCAGCTATTGTATTTAAAGAAACAAAAAAAATTGTTATTTTTAATATAGGTGATTCTAGAACTTATATATTTGATGGTCAACTTCATCAAATTACAATTGATCATAATTTAATGAACTATTATATTAAAAATGAAGGGATATCTGAATTTGAAGCTTCAAAAATGCCTGGTGCTGCAGCCCTTACTTCAGCATTAGGACCTTCTAAAAAAACTAATATAGAAGCTTTTAACATTGATAATAATACTTCTCAAAACAAGAGAGTATTAATTCTTACTTCAGATGGTGTTCATGATTATATTGAAAAACCTAAATTTGAAATCATTATGTCTCAAAAAGATAGCATTGAAGAAAAAGCAAATATTTTAATTTCAGAAGCAATCAAAAGTCATTCATCAGATAATTTAACAATTGTAATTGTGGAGGTGGAATAAAATTATGTCAAATTCAAATATTAATCTTCCTGAAAAATATGTTATTAAAAAAGAAATAGGATCTGGTGGGATGGCCAGAGTTTTCTTGGCTGAAGATAAAGAGTTGGGAAAATATGTTGCTATCAAAGTTTTAAATTTAGATTCAACAACACCAACTTCAAATCAACAAAGATTTAAAGAAGAAATGAGATTAGTTCAATACATTAAATCTCCATATATTGTTCGTTTTTATGAAGGTAAATATGACAAAAATATTAAATATTTAGCCATGGAATATGTTCAAGGTAAAATGTTAAAAGAAATTATTGAAATTCAAGGAAGACTTCAACCAGATCGTGCTGTTGATTATGCAATTCAAATTGCAAAAGGTTTTGCTGAAATTCATGCTCAAAATATTGTTCACAGAGATTTAAAAACATCTAATGTCATGATTACAAATACAGGTCAAGTTAAAATTATTGATTTTGGTATTGCAATTGGTTCAGATACTACTAGATTTACTCAAACAGGAAAAGTAATTGGATCTGTACATTATTTAGCTCCTGAATTAATTGATAAACAAGAAGCATCACCTCAATCAGATATTTATGCTTTAGGAATAATTTTATATGAAATGTTAATTGGTCATCCTCCTCATAGAGGAAAAACACCTTTAGAGACTGCCTTAAAACATAGAACAGATACAATTACACAAGTAAATAAAATATATCCAAATATTCCTCAAGCTTTAGCAAATATTGTAACTAAAGCTACTGCTAAAAATAAGAATTTACGTTATCAATCAATGAGACAATTAGAAGCAGATTTATCTGATTGTTTATCTCAAAAAAGAGCAACAGAAAAACCTATAATACTAGATGAAAAAGAAATTGCTTCAAGAAAATTTAGTTTATTTAGTAGAAGGAAGTAAATTGCAATGAATAATGAAAAATACAAAATTAATATTGTTCAGTTGCCAAATAAAATTTTAAGACAAAAATCTCAAGATGTGTCTATCCCATTAAGTGATGAAGATGAATTATTAGCAAAAAAAATGATTTATCATGTTGAGGATAGTATTAAACCTAATTCAAAATTCAGACCTGCTGTAGGTGTTGCTGCTATTCAATATGGAATACCAAAAAATATGTTCTATATTTACATTGAAGATCATGAGCATAATATAGTTTTTAAGGATTTATTAATTAATCCTAAAGTAATTTCAAAATCTGAAAATCAAGTTGCATTAAAACAAGGAGAAGGTTGTTTAAGTGTTAAGGATTCAGAACCTCACCAAGATGGTTATGTAAAAAGAAGTTATAGAATAATTGTAGAAGGCTACTCATATTTTGAAAAAAAAGTTGTAAGACATGATAAATCAAATTATGTTGCTATTGTTTTACAACATGAATTAGATCATCTTCAAGGAAAATTATTTATAGATCATATAGACAAAAAATCCCCTTGAAAAAAAACAGATAATTTATTTATTATCTAGTTAATCCAATTTTTATATTGATTTTCTAATCTTTTTATTAATTTATCTGGAGAAAAAGGTAAAGTATCTTGATGATATAGTCATAAAATTGTAATATAATTTACAAGTATTTTATTGTATCTTAAAAGTTTTAAATCATAATCTTGATACAAACTCAAAAAAAATTCTTCTTTTTCTTTGTCAAAATCATATGCTTCTATAATATAAGCTAATTCATAATGTATGTCACCCATATGTGAATATTCCCAATCAACCAGGAATAATTTATTATCGCTATTTCTTTTAATAATATTTGTTCTATATAGATCACCATGAATTGGTTTTGTGGTGTCTATTTTTTTTAAAATATTATTGATTTTTTTATAAAGAATTTCTAAAATAGGAATCCTTATTTTTTTTTCATTTAATACTTTACGATAAGCATTTATTCTTTTTCTAATATTACTTTTTGCAAATTTAATTTCAGAATTATGCAAAGTTTTTAAAATTGAAACTAATTGTTCTAAATCTTCATTTGTAGGATTGTCTAAGCTTTTTCCCTCAATTCATTCCCAGCTAGAGCTATTGTCATTATTTTCATATAATTTAGGAACAAAATTAAAAATAGCTAATTTTTCATAATTAGTTCCATGATTAAAACCATTATTTTTCTTTTCTTGATAGAATAATTCTCCTTTTTTATAAGATGAATTTGTGTAACCAATTGGAATTTTTTTTATCATAAATATAATATTTTATTATTTTTAATATATTTATTGATTATAAATATTATTTAGTATTATAATTTTTGCTTATAACAACAATTTAAATTATAAAAACAAGAAAGAAAGTATAAAATGAAAGATTATAAATCAAATTTTAAAAATGGAATAGAATATGCTACGCATAAATTAGATTCGTCATGATTTAAAATGATTTTATTAGGTGCTCTTGGATCTATTTATGTAGGGATTGCTTATATGATATTTATTATCATCTTAGGTTCTTGACCTGATACAGTTCAAAATTGACAATTTAATGATACAACTGGTGAAGTTATAAATTCATTTCATATAAATATTTCAGGTGCTGCTTTATTTGTAGCTGCTGCATTATTTCCAGTAGGTATTATATTAATTGTTTTTTTAGGTGGTTCTCTATTTACTTCAGATAACTTAACAATGCTTGCATGAATAACAAAGCAAAAACACAAAACTGGTGAAGACATTAAATTCAAAAGAATCTTTGTAAAATGAATTTATACACTAGTAGGTAATATTTTAGGTGGATTAATAATTGGAGCAATTTGTAGAGCTTCAAATTTCTTGAATAATGAAAATTATCAATTAGTTCTAGGATACTTGATTGGTAAAAAAATATCAATGGCATGATACTTTACAATAGCTTCAGGATTTTTATGTAATATCCTTGTAGCAGGATCAGTATGAGCATCACTTGCAGCAAGTCATTCAACAGCAAAATTCTTATTAATTTATTTCCCTATTTGAATGTTTGCTATTTCAGGATTCCAACATGTTGTGGCAAATGGAATATTATTTTCTATGGGATTATTTTATATGATTGATCCTGCTGAAAGAGATACTATTTTAATGGGTGTTAATTACTCAGTTAACCATGATTTATTTACAACAATTCAATCACAAACAGATTTAACAAACCTTATTAATTCAAGTTCATGAATAGGGGTTGGTCAAACAATGTTTAGATGTACAATTGTTAATATGCTTCCTGCAGCTTTAGGAAATTGATTATCAGGCTCATTATTTTTACCATATACTTATTATTACTTATCAGGTTATCATAAAGAAATGAAAAAAAATAATATTCATAACCAAATTTAAAAATTATTTTTATATCAAAATTTAAACCCAAAAAAATTAAATTATTTTCTAGGAAAAATTATTTCAGATTTATTAATTAAAATTTGATCAAATTTTTCCATTTTTTTTACTTTGTCAAAATTTAAATCTTCTATATTTAATATATTCTTAATAATATTTGCATAATTAGGCATTACTGGCTCTAACATAGAAGCAACTGCATATATTCCATTCAACAAAATATTTAATATTATTTCTAAACGTTTTAAATTATTTATTAATTTTCAAGGGGTAGTTAAATCAATATATTTATTTAAATCCTTCGCTAATTTGATCATTGATTCAAATGCTAAGTTTACACTAAATTGATCAAAGTAGTTAATATATTGATCAAAGTGATCATTGATACTTTGAATAATAAATAAATCATTTTCATCATTAGTTGATTCAAATTTTAAACTTGAAGAAAAATTTTTGTGAACCATTGCAACTGTTCTTGAAATCAAATTACCTATTGTATTAACTAAATCAGAATTATATGTTTGTAAAATAAATTCTTTTTCAAAAATATTATCATTATCGATATTCATTTTAGTAGCAAAATAGTATTTGATTATTTCAGGATCAAAATCATCTAATAAATCTAGAGGATTAACAACATTTCCTTTTGATTTAGACATTTTTCCTTCAGAAGTAATAATTCATCCATGTGTCAAAATTTTTGTTGGTAGTCTTAAATCTAATGAATGAAGAAAAATAGGTCAATATATGCAATGAAATCTTGTAATTTCTTTTCCCACTACATGCACTATTTCATCCCCATTTTTTCAATACTTAATATAATTTTCATCGTTAGATGAATAACCTAAAGCAGAAATATAATTAAATAAAGCATCTAGTCAAACATAGACCACATGTTTAGAGTCAGTAGGAATTGGTATTCCTCATGAAAATGAAATTCTTGTAATAGATAAATCTGTTAAATTATTTAAAAAATTATTTTTTAATTCTTTTTGAATATTTAAATTAGAAATAAAATCAGGATTATTATTAATATACTCATTAATTCAATCAGAAAATTCTTTCATTTTAAAAAAGTATGATTCTTCTTCTATAACTTCTAATTGATGATTGCTAACAGGATGAAAATATTTATTATCTTTT
Source organism: uncultured Mycoplasma sp. (assembly GCA_949284615.1). GTDB lineage: Bacteria > Bacillota_I > Bacilli_A > Mycoplasmatales > Metamycoplasmataceae > UBA710. The sequence goes on along the minus strand of CASDWL010000087.1, from coordinate 7,061 downwards.
CTTATTGCTTGGGACTCAGCAATAAATTCTTCATCTTCTACAGAATATAATCCTTTATAAAAACCTTTATAAATTAGTTTTTTTTCTTGCATTTCATTAAATATTTTAATAATGCATTCTTTATGAATAGAATTTGTTGTTCTAGAAAAAAAATCATAATCAATTTTATATTTTTCTCATAAATCTATGAATTTATTTGTTTGCATATTCACATAAGATTGACTATCCATCTTCATGTCTAAAGCTTTTTTTTCTATTTTTTGTCCATGTTCATCGCTACCAGTTAGAAGTTTTGCATCATAATTCATTTTTAATTTATAATTTTTTAAAACTCATGCAATTGTTGTAGAAAATAAATGTCCTATGTGCAAAGAACCTGAAGGATAATATATAGGGGTTGTAATATAAAATGTTTTCTTTTGCTTCATAATATTAATTCAAATTATATTATTTCTTATATTTCTTTTGCTAAATCAATAATTTTTTGAATTACATCTTCTAAAGTAATATTAGAAGTATCTATAGTAATTGCATCAGGAACTTTTATTAAAGGAGTAACATCTCTTTCACTATCTCTTTTATCTCTTTCTAAAATGTTTTTTAAAACCTCTTTTTCATCTGTTAATATTCCCTTAGCTAACAATTGTTCAACTCTTCTTTTTGTTCTTACTTCATTATTCGCTTCTAAAAATATTTTTAATTCTGCATCTTTTAAAACAACAGAACCAATATCTCTTCCTTCCATAACTATGCCTGGATTATTTTTGGCAATCATTTGTTGTTTTTTTACACAAAAATCTCTAATTTTTGATAATTTAGCTACTTTAGAAGCTACTAAAGATATTTCATCTGTTCAAAGTCTATCAGTAATATCTAAACCATCTATTTCTATCCTTTCATTGGGTAAAAGATTTAAATTTATCTTTTCCAAAGCATTCATAATTTTTAATTCATTATCTAAATCAATATTATTTATAATGCAATAGTATCCTATTGCCCGATACATTAAACCTGTGTTAATAAATATTAAATTTAATCTTTTTGCTAATTCTTTAGCAACAGAGCTTTTCCCTACACCTGATGGGCCATCAATTGCAATATTTATTTTTTTTATCATTTTTTATCCTTGTTTTCTACAATATTAATTTGATTAATTTTTAGATCTGTTGTTTCTTGATTAATTAAATTTTTTAATTCAATATTATCTGTTGTAAATTCTCTAAAATATTTTTTAATAATGTCATCATTAATGTGTTGATTATAATGATTGTAATCTTTATTTCTATATTCAATAATTATTTCATTTTTTTCAATTACATTTATAATTTTGTCAATCTCTTTTTGATTAATAATATTTTCACTTTTATAATGTTCATTAATAGATAACTTTTTTTTATAACCTGATTTAATGAAACTGTCTTCATAATCAAAATTGATTAATTGAAACATTTTCTTTAATTCATCATTAGAATTAATAATTGAAAAATCTAAATTGTTGTTGGAATCTATTTCTAATCTATATTCTTTTCATTTATTAACTCTAGAATTTTTCATATTATTTATTTTCTCTTACTTTTTTCAATCAATCTTTTGCTTCATTATCTTTAATATTTTTTGTAATTTCAGCAATTTTTTCACGATCTTTTTTGCTCATTTTTGGAACGTAAATTCTTACATGTAATTTTAAATCACCATATTTTTTAGTTCCTATAATATTAAATCCTTTGCCTTTTAAAGTTAAAACATCTCCTGAAACAATATCACTTGATAAATTTATAAATTCATTACCATATGGAGTAGGAACTTCTACTTTTGCTGAATTCATAATATCAGCAAATGAAACTAAAAAATCTACATGAATATTATTTTGTTCTCTAACATAATACTTATGAGGTTCAATTAAAATATATATTAATAAATCACCTGATGGACCCCCATTTAGTCCTGGCCCTCCAAATCCTTGAACAACAATTTCTTGACCATTTTTAATTCCTGCAGGAATTTTAATTTTAGTCATAACATTTTTAGAAATATACTTTTGCCCTTTACAAGTTGAACATTTGTTTTTTATGATTTTTCCAACACCTTCACATTTAGTACATGTAGAAAAAGAATTAACTACTCCAAAAGGTGTTCTTTTGTGAACTCTAACTTGACCTTGACCATGACATTGATCACAAACAATTTCACTTTTTTTGTCTTCAGCACCACTGCCATGACAATGAGGACAAATTTCATATTTTGTTAATTTTTGTTCAATTGATTTACCTAAAACAGATTCAATAAATGTAATTTTTAATTTTGATTGAATAGATTGACCTTTTCTAGGTTTATTATTAAAATGAGAATTTGATCTATCTTGAGATCCTCCAAAAAACGAACTAAAAATATCACCTAAATCAACTCCACCAAAGCCACCTGCAAATCCTTCGAATGGATTAGCTCCACCAAAGCCACCTGCATTTGGATCCACTCCTCTATGACCAAATTGATCATATCTTGCTTTTTTCTCATTATCTGACAAAACTTCATATGCTTCATTAACTTCTTTAAATTTTGCTTCAGCATCAGGGGATTTATTAATGTCGGGATGATATTTTTTAGCTAATGAACGATATGATTTTTTTATTTCATCAATACTAGCATTTTTGCTTAGACCTAATATTTCATAATAATCTCTTTTATTGCTCATAATTTTATTATTTTAACATAAAATAATATTAATTAGCACACTAATAGTTTGATTGATAAAAATTATTAAAAATATTAAAAATATATTACTATTTATATTGAAAGTAATTATAAAGACATGCAATTAAATGATTTAAAAAAATATATAGATGATGTAAAAGATTTTCCAACTCCTGGTGTAAATTTTAAAGATATTTCTCCATTGTTAGCAAATGGAGAAGCTTTAAATTTTGTTGTTACTCAAATGGTAGAACATGCTAAAGATGCTGATGTTATAGTTGGACCTGATGCTCGAGGATTTTTATTTGGTACTCCTGTTGCTGCAATTTTAAAAAAACCTTTTGTTATGGTTAGAAAAGAAAAAAAATTACCAGGTAAGGTTATAAGGAAAGAATACACATATGAGTATTCTAAAAATATTTTAGAAATGCAACAAAATAGAATATTTCCAGGTCAAAAAGTTGTCATAATAGATGATGTTTTAGCTACAGGAGGAACTACAAAAGCTATAATTGATTTGGTAAAATCTCAAGGAGCAATTGTAACTAAAGCAATATTTTTACTAGAATTAATTGATTTGAAAGGTTATCATAAATATAAAGGGATAGAAGTTATATCACTAATCAAAATGTAATTTAATCTCATGTAATATTTTTTAAATTTAAAATTTTTTGTCTAAAAATAGCTAACACTTTTTTGATATTGGGTTCTTTGTTTTTTAATAAATAATTATGATTTCTTGCATATTTAACTAATTCACTATATTTATCATTTTCCAATTCATAATATACAAATCCTATTTCTTTAAATTTTTCTGGATCAATTTCAAAAAGAATATCACTTATTTGATAATAAAATTCTTGATCATTAATAACATCTTGTTTTATTAAAGAACATGCTACTAATTTAAGAGCAAGAGTTTGATCATTAAATTTTGGCACTAAAATTCCTGGAGTATCTAGTAATTGAATATTTTCAGCAGCAATTCATTGCAAAGACCTTGTAGTCCCTGCAAAATTAGCAACTTTTGTTTTTTTTCCATTTGATAATAAATTAATTAATGTTGATTTACCTACATTTGGAATCCCAATTACAAAACATCTTAATTTTGGTTTCAATAATCCTTTTTCTTTATCTTTTTCTCTTTTTGCTTCTAGTATTTGATTTAAAACTTTCAATATTTTTTGTTTGGAATTATTTTTTTTTAAGTTAACAATAATTTTTTTATCTTGAGGATTATTAAATTTCCCGATTATTTTATTCAATCTTGTTAAATTAGCATAATCACTCTTAGAAAACACAAATAATCTTGGTTTATTGGGACATATTAAATCAAGTTCTTCATTATATGAACTTAATGGTACTCTTGCATCAATCAAAACTATAAAACAATCAACAATATTTTGCTTTTCTTTTAATTCTCTTAAAGCTTTAGCCATATGGCCAGGAAATCAGTTAATTGTATTCATAAAATAATTTTATTGTATTTTATTTAAAAATTGTATTAACATTTATTATATAATTTAATCAAATTGCGAGTGTAGTTTAATGGCAGAACTTCAGCCTTCCAAGCTGACTATGAGGGTTCGATTCCCTTCACTCGCTCCAATCATTAAAAAGTGACCAAGTAAAAATCTCTTTGTTATAAGAGATTTTTTTATGTCTTATTTATTATTTTTAAACTATTGAACATTAAATAATTATTTATTTTTTACAAATTTATTTTTTGATCTAAATCAGTTAATTCTATTTTTACAAAATCATTTTCATTCAATTCAAAAGCTACTGTTTTATTATTTAATACTAAATTAGTTTTATCTAATTCTGATAAATTATTTGTTTTAGATAAAATCATATCTTGGAAAAAATTAATATTTTGTGATCTAAATGAATTATTATTTCTTGTATAACTAAAAATCTCTTTAAAAACATGTTTTATAGATCCATAAGCAATATTATCTATCATTTCATTAAACTTATTTGATCCTTCTTCTGTATATATTTGATAAGGGTTCTTTTGTGAATATTGAACAACATTTGTAGATGATTTCAATTTATCCATTATATTGATATGATCTTGTCAATATATATCAATATTATTAATAATTGTACTTCTCAAAAATGATTGAAAAACTTTTTCATTATTACTTTTAATAATTTCAAATTGTTCATTAAAAATGTTTAATAATTTATCTTCAAAATATCCTGAAATCATATCTATAGGCAATTTAATTAAATTATTTTTTTCAATTTTATATTTTTTATCAGCATGGGCTAAAAAAGTTTGATTAAAATAGTCAACTAAATTATCATAGTTAATAGCTCCGTTTTCTTGAATGATATTTTGAGAATAAATAATTTGCTTTGAACAGTTAATAATCATTTGCCTAGTAATATATGTTAAATCTTCTACTTGTAAAACCAAATCTCTTTGTTTATATAACATTTCTCTTTGTTTCCGTACAACATCATCATAATTTAAAATACTTTTTCTAGAATCATAATTGAATCCTTCAATTTTTCTTTGAGCTCTTTCAAATGCTTTAACAATTTGAGAACCTGTAATTTTATTGTCTCCAAATGATTTAAATATTTCTTTTCATTTGTCTTGTAAAGAAAATCTTTGAATTAAACGATCTTCAATTGATAAGAAAAATTTAGATTCACCTACATCTCCTTGTCTTCCGGATCTTCCCTTTAACTGATTATCAATTCTTCTAGATTCTGATTTATCTGTACCTAAAACATATAATCCACCAACTTCTTTTACACCTTCACCTAATTTAATATCAGTACCTCTACCTGCCATATTAGTTGCAATAGTAATAGCTCCTAGAACACCGGCTTTTTTAATTATTTCAGCTTCTGCGGCATTTTGTTTAGCATTTAAAACAGTATGAGGAAGATTTTCAGCTAACAAAAGATTATGTAAATATTCAGATTCTTCAACTTGAGTTGTTCCTATTAAAATAGGTTGTTTTTTAGAATGAATTTTCTTTATTTCTTCTACCAATGCTTTATATTTAGCTTTCATTGTCAAATAAATTTGATCCTCGTGGTCTATTCTTGCTATAGGTTTATTTGTTGGAATTACATTAACTCTCATATTATAAGTTTTTATAAACTCATTTTCCTCTGTTTTTCCTGTTCCTGTCATTCCTGATAATTTTTTAAACATTCTAAAGAAATTTTGATAAGTGATAGTAGCTAATGTTTTAGTTTCTGGTTCAATTTCTACACCTTCTTTAGCTTGAATTGCTTGTTGAAGTCCTTCAGAATAAGACCTACCCTCCATAATACGACCTGTAAATTGATCAACTAATTCTATTTTATTGTTTAAAACAACATATTCATAATCTTTTTTCATTATCAAATTTGCTCTTAAAGCATTTTGAATCCTATGAACATATTCTGTGTTTTCAATTTTAAATAAATTATCAGTTTTATATCATTTATTGGCTTTTTGTATTCCTGTGTGAGTTAAAGAAATTGATTGAGTTTCTTTATCAATATAGTAATCTTGAGGTAATAAAGATTTTACAAATAAATCAGCATTAGTATATAAAGAAGATTCATTCTTATCTCCACCTGAAATAATTAAAGGTGTTTTTGCTTCATCAATTAAAATTGAATCAACTTCATCTATTAATGCATAATTCAATTTTCTCTGAACTTTCTCATTAAAATTTTTTACTGTATTGTCTCTTAAATAATCAAATCCTAATTCTGAATGAATTGAATAAGTAATATCACAAGAATAAGCTAACCTTTTCATTTGTGCCGGCATATTGGATTTATTCAAACCCACTGTTAAACCAAGTCATTGAAAAACTTGACCCATTTCTTCTGAATCTCTTTGAGCTAAATATTCATTAACAGTAGATACTATTACACCATTTCCATCTAAAGCATTTAAGTAAATTGGAGCAATTGAAGTAATTGTTTTACCTTCACCTGTTTTCATTTCAGCTACAGAACCCATATCTAAAATTAATCCACCCAATATCTGAACATCAAATGGTCTTTTACCTAAAACTCTAAAAGTTGCTTCTCTAGCTATTGCAAAAGCTTCAACTCTAATATCATCTAATGTTTCTCCTCTACTTAATCTTTGTCTAAAAAATCTTGTTTTATTTTTTAATTGTTCATCAGATAAATTCTTAATAGATTTTCCTAATCTATTAATACTTTTTAACAGATATTCTGCTTCACGAAATTCAGCAGTTTTGAAATTAGATTCTTTAATTAATTTTATTCTGCGTTTTTCTTCTCTTTTTTTAACTGCTTTTTCTTCATTTAGCAAATCTTTATTATATTGATCTTGATTTTTTGTTTTTATCATAAATAATATATTTTAATATATTAATATA
>CASDWL010000086.1 GCA_949284615.1 uncultured Mycoplasma sp. | reverse complement strand
TTTTTTTATAAATTTATAAAAAAATATTAATTGTTCCAATGATAAATCTTCTGGTCTTATTTCTTTATTAATTTGAAGCTTTTGACAAGCTTCTTCAAATAAAGATATATTGTTACTATAAATATTTTTAATATTATTTCAAAATGTTTTTCTTCTCATACTAAATGATGTTTTTATAAAATTCAAAAAATCTTGATAATTAACATCATATATTTTATTTTTTCTTTTTAAATAAACAACACATGAAGTTACTTTAGGTTTAGGTCAAAAAGAAGTAGGTTCTACATCAAAACAATATTTAGTTTCATAAAACAAACTAGTAGATGGTGATAATTTAGAATAATCTTTAGTAGAAACTGAAGCACATAATCTTTTGCCAAATTCTTTTTGAACTAATAAAACTACATGTTCAAAATTTTGATAATTATCAAATATTTTAAAAATAATATCTGTTGATATATGATAAGGAATATTTGAAATAATATAAAAATCCTTATATGAATCTAAGTTAGATTCTAAAAAATCTTGATTAATAATTTCTAAATTAGAATCTTGAAACTCTTTTTTTAAAAATTCAAAAAGATTATTATCAATTTCAAAAGCTACAACCTTTTTAGCTTCTTTAACTAAATATTTAGTTAAATTTCCTTTTCCAGGTCCTATTTCTAAAATATTTTTATTATTAATATCTACTACTTGAGAGATTTTTTTTAAAACATTTTGATCCATTAAAAAATTTTGAGAAAACTTTTTTCTTGCATATGATTTATCCATAAATATTATTTTATTTTAGAAAAAACTTTTTTAACATTATTATTAATATTTTCTAAAACTTCTTCAATAGATACATTTTTTAAATTAGCAATAAAATTTGTTGTATGAACAACATAATCAGGTAAATTTTGCTTTCCTCGATGAGGTTCGGGAGTTAAATATGGGGTATCAGTTTCACAAAACATTAAATCTAGTTTTACATGTTTAGCTGCTTCTTGAGTATCTTTTGCATTTTTAAAAGTAACAACACCTGAAAATGAAAAATAAACATTTAATTTGCTATATCTTTCTACATATTCAATACCTGAGGAATATGAATGTAAAACAAAATTTAAATTCGGTAATTTAGTTTTTCATTTTTTTATTATTTGATATGTATCTTCATGAGCATCTCTTGAATGAACAATAATAGGTAAATTATGTTTAGCTGCTAATTCAATCTGTTTTTCAAAACATTGTATTTGCATTTCCTTCGAAGGAGAGTCATCATAATGATAATCTAAACCTACTTCTCCTATTCCTACAACATTTTTATCAATAAGTTTTTCTAATTCATTAATTAATTCTACATTTCATGCATCATTAGGATGAATTCCTATTATAGGATAAACTTGATTATGTTTTAAACTAAGTTCAATTACTTCTTTAGAATTTTTTAAATCAGTACCAACTAGAAATAATATTCCAATGTTATTTTTTTTAGCATTTTCAATAATTTCATCAGGATTAGCAAAATATTCTAAAAATGGATGACAATGTAGATCAACATATTTTTTCATATAGATTCCTTTCCTTTTTTATTTACCTAAACAAAAATTTTTAAAGATACTATCAAGAAGTTCTTCTTTATCAACTTGGCCTGTAATTTCTTTTAATGATTCTCATGCTTGATGTAAATCAATAATAATGGTGTCATATGTCAAACCATCATTAATCCCTTTGATAACATCATCTAGTGCAAGTAGCGCTTTTTCCAAACATGAAATTTGTCTTTTGTTAAAAATTAAATCTTCTTGTAATTCATTTGCATCATTAGTTAATAATTTATTTAATTCTTCCTCTAAATTCTTCAAATCTTTATTTATAGATGAAATAAAAATTTTATTTGAATCTAAGTTTGTAATTAAATCTGATTTATTTCATAATTGTAAATATTTCTTATTTTTACTTTTTTCAATAATTTTTAAATCATAATCATTTAATCCTTTAGTTGCATCAATAACATGAAGAACGATATCTGCTTGTTCTATTTCTTTTCATGATTTTTGAATCCCAATTTTTTCAATTTCATCTTTACCTTCTCTTATTCCAGCAGTATCTTTTAATTTCAAAATAAAATTATTAAGAATCACTTCATGTTCAATAACATCTCTTGTTGTTCCTTCAATATTTGTAACAATTGCTTTTTCATCATTTAAAATAGCATTCATTAGTGATGATTTTCCTGCATTTGGATTTCCAACAATTACAATTGATAATGGATTTAAAAATACTTGATTAGCTTTTGATACTTTTATTATCTTGTTTATTTCATCATGAAGTTTCATTAATTTTTCTTCAAAATCTTTGTTTTCTAAAATAGGAATATCATCATATTCTGGATAATCAATATTTATTTCACATAATCCAATTAAATATTCTAAATTACTAATTAATTCTTTTATTTTTAATTCATTAGAATTATTAAAAGCATTAATAGCAATTTTATGTTGTTGATTAGTTTTAGAATTAATTAAATCGTTAATTGCTTCAGCCTTTATTAACGACATTTTTCCATTCAAAAAAGCTCTTCTTGTAAATTCTCCTCTATTTGCTAATCTTGCCCCATGAGATAAAATCAAATTTAGAATTTTATTGGTAATAACAACTCCACCATGAGCATTTATTTCAATTGTATTCTCTCCAACAAAATTATTAGTACCAATAAAAAAACTAACTAAAACTTCATCTAAAATATTTCCTTGCTTATCTTTTATAAAGCCATATTGAATTGTTTTATTTTCACCTATTTTACCAGTAAATATTTTCTTAATAATATCTAATGCATCTGGTCCTACTATTCTAATAATAGAAATTGCTTGATTAACATATCCAGAAGAAATTGCTGCTATTGTATCTAACATATTAATAATTTTATATATATTTTTAAATATAATATTTAAAATCATTTTTGAAAAATATTTTTTGATAATTTTTTATGATACTTTATTAAAATTAGGAAAAAATTAATTTAAAAACATTTGGAGATATCATGGCTGTAAAAAAATCTAAAAAACTAAATTTTTCAAAAACTGAATTTAAACCTCTAAAAATATCAAGTTACACTTCTGAAGATCAATTAGTTGATAAAAATATAATTGGTTCGGATGAAACTGGTGTAGGTGATTATCTTACTCCTTTAGTAGCAGCAGCTGTATATGTTCCACATGAAAATATAGATAAATTAATTGAATTAGGTGTAAAAGATTCAAAAGCTCTTAGTGATCAAAAGATTTTAGAAATATTTCCTAAAATAAAAGATTTAATTACTTTTAGAGTTAATCATTTAACTCAAAAAGGTTATAACAATTTAGCAAAATATATGAATGCTCATGAATTAAAAATGTTTCTTCATTTAAAATCAATTACTACATTAGAAAAATTTGACAAAGTAAATGAAGATTTAATTCTTATAGATGAGTTTGCAAGTATTGATAATATCAATAAATACTATGAGAATTTAATGAAATCTAGATTAAAAACAGATGAAATACAAAAAGAAATTTTACTTGCTCAAAAAGCAGAAAGCATTCATGTTGCAGTTGCTGCTGCATCAATCGTTGCTAGATATCGTTTTCTTGAATTAATGAAAGAACAAGAAGAAGCAGTTGGAATGAAATTCTTATTAGGAACTAATGAAGCTGTTGAAAATCAAGCAATAGAATTTTGTGAAAAATTTGGAAGAAAAGCTCTTTATGAAATTGCAAAAATTTCTTTTAAAACAACAGAAAAAGTTTATGAAGCTTTAGATAAAAAAGGCATTAAATAGTTATATGATAAATAGGCATTAATATCATATATGATAATAAGAAAAAGATTAAAGTAGAAAGAGCATCAATAATTGTAGTAATTAATGGTGCTGACATAACTGCTGGATCTTTTTTTGTTTTAATTGTAATTGCCAAAATTGCTGCACCAAAAGTTTTAGATAAACTTATAGAGATTAATAGAGAAATAGATGAAATTAAAGAAATAATTAAAATAAATTTATAATGATGAATTAATAATCCGTTGTAAGCTAAATAATAAATTATTAAACGAACAAAATTTACTATTGATAAAATAGAACCCAAAACAAGCCCTACTAAAAATTCTTTTAAAATGATTTTATTCATTTTTGCATCTTTTAATTCTCCAAGAGCACTTGCCCTTGTCAAAGTAGATGTGGATTGTGATCCTGCATTTCCACTAGTAGCAGAAGTAACAGGAATTAAAGCTATTAAAGCAGATGATATTGCTATTCCACTTAATTCAGCAATATTAGTCAGTGATTCTTCAAATTTTTGATTAAATACTTGGATAATCAATTGAGATAAAGTTGATCCAATCATTAAAATGATTAATCAAAAAATTCTAGATTTAACAATCGATAAAACAGATGTTTTTAAATAAGAACTGGTAGGTTGATTCTCATAATTAATCCCAGCAGCTTTATAAATATCTTCAGAAGCTTCATCTTGAATAATATCAATAACATCATTTGATGTCAACATCCCCATCAAAATTCCATTATCATCTACAACGGGTAATGTTGAATAATCTTCTGAAGAAAATATATTTGCAGCTTCTGCTTTTAATTGTTTAGTTCTCACTGATTTAACTTGAGTCATTTTGTCAGATACTAAATCATCTTTGGGAGAAAATACAATATCTTCTAATGTTGTACTACCTTGTAACTTATTTTTTGAATCTACCACATAGTAGAATTGACCAATTTCTGACTCTTCTCTTTTTTTCTTAATTAAATCCAAAGCATCTTTATTTGTCATATTTGATTTTAAGGAAATAATATCAACAGACATTACAGATCCAACTTCTTCATCATCAAATTGAAGAATTTGATTAACTTTAAATCTTGTATTTTTATCAACTGTTAATAAAATTGTTTTTGCCATATCAGGTGGCAAAGCTTCTAAAACATCGGCAATTTCATCTGTATATAATTCATTAATAAAATCGGCAATTTCTTGCTTAGTTAAATTTTGAATTATTGACTGTTGTTGTTCCTCATTTAAGTAAGAAAATAATTCTGAAGATGTTTCTGTTTTTAAACATCTAAAAAATAAAGCAACTTCTAAATCATTCAATTCTTCTAATTCGACAACTATTTCATTAAATGGAGTTTGATCAACATATTGTCTAATAGATGTCAAATCTTTTTCAATTAATAATCTTTTAATATCAAATTTTTTAATTGAATTTTCCATTTATGTCTCCTTTTATCTAATTTTTAAACAAAAAATTAATCATTCAAGAAGAATAATAATTTTTCTTGAAATTCATTTGTTTTAATAGGAACTAATAATGAGTTTTTAGTTATAGAGATTTCTCCTGTCTCTTCAGAAACAATAATTGTTGTTGCATCACAAACTTCAGATATACCTAATCCTGCTCTATGTCTTGATCCATATTTATTATCTATAGATTTCTTTGTAATTTTATAGTATGTTGCAGCATATAAAATTCTTCCATTTCTTATAACTATTGCTCCATCATGTAACGGAGAATTTTTATTAAAAATAGAAATAATTAATGAAGATGAAATATTTGCATCTATTTTCACACCATCTGTTCTTAAATTATCTAGATTATCTTTATTTTCTATTGTAATAATTGCTCCAGTTTTAGTTTTAGATAAAAATTCAACAGACTCTCTTAATTGATTGATTAATCTAATTTTGCTACTTGATCCTAAATTTTTACTATTTCTTTTTTTCATTTTTTCAGTAACAACATATTTAAATAAATTAATGGTTAATGGAATCAAAATGAATAAAAAAGTACAACTAACAATTATTAGTATGATTAGTATCATTATTTCATTTTTATCCATTTTTTTCTCTTTCCATATTAATTTTTATTTTGCAAATTTTAAAATATTATATTATTTTAAAAATTATATCATTACGTTGATTTTATATAATTTTGAAAATAAATAGAAGAACTACTGATACTATTGCACCAATAACTAGGATAATAGACAATAATATAAAAGTAATTTTCATTCCTTTTCTTTTATTCTTTTTAGTGATTTGATGATTAATAGCTTCATTTAAAGATGTATTGTGTTGAATAATTTGCATATCTTTTTCAAGTTCTTGAGAATCTTCTTCTAGTTCTAAATCATTACTTGTTTTAGTTGGAAATTCTTTTTCAGTTGTTGAAATTAAATCATATATAGATTGTTTATTATTGTTATCATTATAATTTTCTTCTATAGTATTATTATTTTCATAAATAAGTATTTCAGTATTACCAGATGATTGTGTAAAATTATTAAGACTTAAATGATTATTATTTCATTCTCGATAATTTTGATTTTGTTCATTTTGTTGATAGTAATTATTATTTTGATTTTCTACTTCAGATGTATAAATTAGCTCAGTATTACCATTATATGTGTATGGTACATATAAATCTTTAGTTGGTTCTTTAGATATATCATCCTTTTTTTGTAATTCATGCATTGTAAAATTTTCATTTTTAAAAGTAGGTTCTAACTTATCAAATGTTTTTTCTTCTTTAAATGAATTATCAACTAGTGAATCTTCAATTGGTTGATATTCTGTTATATTATTTTCTTGAGTTAAATTATTTAATTTAGTAATATCATAGTTAAAATCAAAATAATTATTATCAATTTTTTGTTCTTGAGTTGTTTCTATTGTTTTTGTCTCATCATATTCATATTTTATATCTTGATATTTAATCTCTTTAGTACTTTTATCAGCATCTTCATCAATATCTAATTTATAATCTAATACTAATGTATCGCCTTCTTTTTCATTGATAACCTCATCAATATTTTTTTCTTCATGATCAAAATTATTTGTTTCAGTATCTTCATCGTTTAAAAGAATATCTAATTGTGTGTATTCATCTACATAATCTATTTCATTATCATCAATTTCTTTTTTCTTTTTTGATAATTTATTATTAAATATTTTATTAGCATCAATTCCTTGATATATCATTTCAAAAATTGTATAAATTGTTCTAGTAAATTCTTTTGAATTTGATGATTGGATTTTCATTTTTGCATATTTTTTTAAGTTTCTAAAATATTTAATAGCATCTCTTTGGTTATCAAATTTACGATAACTTTTATGACCTTTACCTATTACTATTCAATATCTCCTTAAAAAACTTTTTTTTGTATCTGGATCAACTAGTGAATACATCCTTCAAACACAAAAATATAATTCAAATTCATGATGCTTTGGCAAAACATATGTTTTATTATCTAAAACAGCTTCATTTGTCTTAGATCATTTATTTTTATATAAATTTTTATAGTAATTATTTTTAGAATTTGAATTATTTTTTTTTGAACTATTACTTAATTTTGATTGTTGAGAATTAGATGATGATTTATTCTTTGATGATGATTTGATCTTATTATATTTAGAACTATTTTTAGAATTAGTTAAATTGCTTTTTTTAGCATTTTTTTTATTACTAAGTTTACTTGAGTTGTTTGTTTTATAATTCATATTACCATAAGTTCCTTTTACATTTTGAACTTACAATATTTTATATTAAAATGGAGAAAATCAATTATTAATTATCAAAAAAGATATAAAAAAAATGGCGATCACGGGAGGATTCGAACCTCCGACCACATGCTTAGAAGGCACGTGCTCTGTCCCCTGAGCTACGCGACCA
>CASDWL010000085.1 GCA_949284615.1 uncultured Mycoplasma sp. | reverse complement strand
TTACAATATCTTGATAAGAATTATAATATTTATTTTGTCATAAATATTTATAACTATTTCTTGTTGCAACATTATTTTCATTTAAATTATTTGTAGTTGTAGTTAAATTGTTAGCAATTGAAGTGGTTAAAATAGTAACTGTTGAACCTGCTACTGGAATTGCTAAAATTGAAGCTGTTAAAGCTGAGATTAATTTGTTTCTTTTATTCATAATTTTCACCTTTAGTAATTTCACCTTTTTCAATAGCTCAATTAATTAATTCAGATTTTGAATAGAAAATTTGGTCATATCCAGGTAATTGATATTGACTAACAGTTGAAATTGTTGAATATACTGAAAAATCATATTTAGTTAATAAATAGTTAAGGGCTTGATTATAACTATCAAATATTTTATATGATCCTGGTTGATTTGAATTACCTACTAAGTATAATTCAACTTCCCTAGCATCTTTTAAATCTTCAAAGCATTTAACAAAATTTAAGTCTTTGACCAAAACTTCTTTAGATTCAACTTGGAACATTGATGAAAACTGCAAGAATAAATGATTCATGATTTCATCATTAGTTAGATTAACTGAAGAAGTTAGTGAAGAAATATTTGGATCATAAATAATGTATTTATTATCAGTATTATTGTATTCAATATTTTTTGTTTGTGACCATGAATTAAAAGGAATGTTATATTCATTTACTTCTATATTTTGATAATCAGGTTTCCCATCAACAATATTTGGTAATTGTACTATTTTAACTGGTTTGATATTATTGATAACAGTATCTATAGCTTTTTGAATTGAATAAGCATCATTGCTATTAATTACATTACCATTAGCAAATGTTGAGTTATTTATAAAATATTTTGATTGAGTAACATTGTTTAAAATGTCACTTTCAATTTTTTTATAAATAGAATTAACTAATGTTTCTTTTGTTGAATCATTAATATCATGATAATCTCCTAATATTTCAAAAACATCATTAGGTCTTGATAAGAAAGGAGTATTTGTTGTAAGTTTTTGATATGAAAATACTTTTTTAATGTTATTAGAAATTGGTGTATATAAACCATTAATAATATCTTTTGCTTGAGCATATTTCAATGCATCTAAACTTTCATAAAGTTTACCATCATAGTAATATTGGTCTTTAATATAAGCTGATGTAATTTTTTGAGGTTGAATCAATTTCATGTTATCAATACTATTTTCATTTAAAGTGAATAATCCTCAAAACATAGTTGTTTTTTGTCCGCCGTTTCAAATATATTTAATTGAGGAATCATTGCTTGTATAAATATATGAATAATAATCAGTTTTTGGAATAAAAGTATTTTGTACAAGGTCTAAAATAACAAAAGTTATATCTAAATATGGTAAGAATTTAGCAATAGATTTTGATAATGAACCTAACTTATTAATTAAATTGGTTAAAGTGCTATTTTGTAAATTGCTAAAAATATTGCTATTTGATAAAATGGTATTTAAATTAACAAATAATTTTCTAACATTACTATAAATATCTTTGATATTAGATTTGCTTATAAATAAGTCTTCATAATTATTAATTCCATTTTTAATTTCATTAATTAATTGATTAATTTTTTCTTGATCTTGATTAATTGAAGCAAAATATTCATTTAATCAATTAATTGGTTTTAAATCAGAAAAAGCTTGACAAATTATTTTTAATGAATTAATTTCATTATTTTTATTTTCAATAATAATTTTGTCTAATAATTGCTTCAAAACTTCATGTAAATTACTATCCTTAAAATTAATTTTAGTTAATTCATATCTATAACTTGTTAATTGTGAAGATATATTATAAATTAAATTGAATAACATAAAATCTTCAAATGAAATGTAATTAATACTATTAATTAAATTTTTAAACATAGTACCATATACATCATCTTTATTAATTATGCTTTTAAAATTTTCAAAAATAGAATTATTATATTTAGTTAAATTTGGATTATTTTGCAAATCTATTTTTGCTTGTTCAAATAATAATTTATAAGCTGAATTAAAGAATAATGTATTAGTTGTTAAATCAGCAGCTAAACTTAAATCTTCTGCATCAAATGCAGTGGCTGTTTCAATATTTTGACCATCCTTTCATTGATAGTAAAAATCATTAGCTGTTGTTGAAGAAAACATTAATCATAATTTTTCATATTGTTTATCATATTGATTATTTAAAGAATAATTATTATTGGTTGTTGTTCTTTGATTTTTAATAAATTTATCTAAAATAGTAAAATCATATGGTAAAAGACCATTGGCCATTGTTGCATTAGCATTTGCTAAGTTAATAATATTAATAGCATTTATAAATTCTGAAAAGTATCTAATTTGATCTGTATAGTACTTAATATCTGCATTAAAATCTTTTGTATTTGATTTAAAATCTAAAATTGTTTCAAATGATAATTTTTCTTTTTCATGACCTTTTTGAGAAGAATATAAAAGCTCATTAGGGATTAATTTAGCAACATTTTTATCAATTTCTTGAGCTATTTTATTAAATATTATTCTTGTTTCTTCAATTAAGTTATTTTTAGCTCCATAATTAATTAAACTATCAATAATTCATGAATAAGAAAGAATAATAGCATAAAAAGCATTATAATTTTTTCCTTGTTTAATATTATTCATAAAGTTTACATAATCTTGATATAAACTCAAGTTAAATGCTTTTAAATTATTAAAATATGTCTTTAAATCTTCATTAATACTTTTAATATTAATTATTGGTAAAGCATTTTCTTCAGCTACAGTTGTAGCATCTTCTTCAATTAAAATAATTCCTAAAAAGTTAGCAATTTGCTGAGCATCTTTTTCTTCTGCTATTAATCAATCATTATTACTTACTTTTTTTCAATTTTTAGTGTTTGAAATATTTTGTATATCATCAGTAGTTATAGTAAAATAAGGACCAAATAAAGTATTTTCATCATCTCTTGAAAGATCAATAACATATGATGACTTACCATTTGTATTTGATGCTTTTGTATAATCAACATCTGTCATTAAATCTTTAATATTAAGTGGATTAATATCTGAAGTGGATAGATAATACTTAGTTCCATCTGTGGATGTAGTGATTTCTAAATATTGATTGCTATTTGTTTTAATGAAATTAGCAAATTCTATTTTGGCATTAATTGATTCATTTGAACTTCCTTGATCAATTAAATAATTCTTATTAATAGAACTTGAAAAGTTATTA
Source organism: uncultured Mycoplasma sp. (assembly GCA_949284615.1). Lineage (GTDB taxonomy): Bacteria > Bacillota_I > Bacilli_A > Mycoplasmatales > Metamycoplasmataceae > UBA710. Next base: position 2,586 of record CASDWL010000085.1, on the reverse strand, counting down.
TTAGAACTTGAAATGGAAATTTCAGCATTATTTTTAGCTATAAATCCTTCTCCATTTTGACCATAATATTCAGAAGACAAATATAATTGTAATTCCTCTTTGTTTTTGAAATACATTCCATTAAAATAATAAGCATCATGAATTGTAAAATATGATTTTTTAGCTAAATCTTCTGATTCATATAAGGAATTGTTTAAGCCTCGATAAATTGTTGTTTTATTTTTACTATTACTATTAAATTGAATTTTTGATAAATCATTGTAACTAATTCCATTAATATCATCAGATACAATATTTTGCAATGATGTAGTACCAGAAATTTTTTTAATTTCATTAGCAACAGCTTCTCTTAATAATGTTGGATCTGTATAGTAAATCATTTGTCCATTTTTAGTAATAGATCATTTGTTTCTAGTTTCTATATTAGCAGTGCCAACTAAATAAGTTTGCTGAATAAAATTCTCTAAATCTAGATAATTATTAAAAGTATAATTTCCCATCAAATATTTAGTAGATAAAACACTATTATTTTTTAAAATAGAGGATAGAGAAACACTTGTAATACAAATTGCTGAAACTACTAAAAACCCACTAACTCCAATAATGCTTTTTAGTTTTTTGTTTTTTGTTTTCATTTTAGATCCAACTTGCTTTTTATTATTAATTTTTATTTTTTATATGTAGTTATTATATTTTTAGAATAACAATATAATTTTATCGTTTTAGTAGAAATAAAAGCAAATTTAAATTGAGTTAATGACTTTCTATATTTTTATAGTTATTATTTTTAAATCTATTTATTGCTATAGCAAAAGAACCAATAAATATAAAAACAAGAGTTGTAATATAAATGTCACTGTGAGATAAGTAAGTATTATCTTCTATTGAAAAATAATAAGAATATTGATTTAAGTTAACATTATTTGAACTAAAAGACATAACAAATAAATTAGGTAAACTATTATATAGTTTGTTCAAAAAAGTTTTTGTGCTATATAGGCTAAAAGTATTTTGGTCCACATAAGTATCTCAAGAAGTTTTATCAACTATAGAAGGATCAATATTAGTTAAAGAACTAACATTTTGATATGTTTCATTAACTGTTAAATATCCTATTGATTGATTTTGAAATCTAATCAAACTATTTTTAATAAAATCAATATCAGAATTAGAAGGAGCTTTTGTTTCATCTATGTCTTTAACTGTCGGATAAATATTATTTATATCATCAAAAACAGGATTAGCATTTCCATAAATGTTATTAATATTATTTTGTGTATTTTCACTAGTTCATAAGTATTGCAATAAATTTGCCAAAGAAGAATTAAATTCTGTTTTAATTTTTAACAATAAATTAGGTGTTTTTTGTGATAATCAAGAATAATCTCTTTGATAATAAAATAATTGATTATAAATAGGATTAATACCTAATAAACAAATTAAATTATTGATTTATTTTTTATATAATTGATTCCAATTCATATTTGTATTATTTTGTAAATTTTCCAATAATTGTTGAACTAATAATTGATTATTTATATCAATATAATTGTTATCATTTGCAGTAATTATATTATTGATATTACTTATTAATAAATCTTCATATTCTGCATTGTCTAAAAATAAAGGATTAATATCTTCAGGTCTTAAAATTAAAAAGTCTGTATATTGATTATTAAAATTTGAGAAATTATAATTTTGATATAAATTTTTTAATAAAGAATAATTTTTATCAATTTGGTGATTTTCATAATCGTCAATATTAAAAATATTTTTCATTAATAAAGCATCAAATGAAACAAATATTTCTCCTGGAATAAAGTAGCTATAAATTGGTGATGAATTAATTGCTTTAATTTCACCTTTATTGTTATTTACATAAATTGGATTAATTTTATCAACAATATATGTTTCTATTGTGTTATTTTTAATAACTGATAATTGAGCAAAAGAATTGCTATTTTGTGGATTAAATTCTAATTTATTTTGATTAACAGATAAAGATCTAGTAAATATAGGAATAATTCATAAAAATATAATTAATATTGAAGCAATAGCAAATCCGATTCTTTTAAAGAAGATAGCAATCAAGATAAATAAAATAAGTCAATAAAAGGATTGATGAATATGTTAGATACAAAAAAGAACAAGATTCATTTAGTATTAACTTGTATGGATAAGCAAATAATAAAATTCAAAATGAATTGAGCAAATAAAGATAAAAAACCAATTGTAAAAATAAGAGTAAAACGAGCTATAAATATTCTAGTTTTACCAATAGGTAAAGATATTAAAATTCAATCGATGCTGTTATATTTACTTTCAGAAAATAAACGATTAATTAAAACAATGTTTAAGAATATTAAAATGATTTGAGGTAATAAAGAAATGTATAGAGAATTATTTATTAAATTTGTATTAGTTAAATGAAATGTTAAAAAAATTAATGATTGAGAAATAATTAATAAACCTATTAATAATCAAATATAAATATTATGTTTGATCCCAAATTGTAATTACAATCGCAACACTTAATAAAATTATGAAAGGTTGGGGTTGTGATTTTTTTATATAAAAAATCCTTCC
>CASDWL010000084.1 GCA_949284615.1 uncultured Mycoplasma sp. | reverse complement strand
TTCAATCAAATGATATTGAAAATATTTTTAGAATTTATTATGAAAAAATAAATTATGGTGAATCTATAACATCTTTTATAGGTCAAATAGCAAATACCTTAGAAATATCTTCTCAAATATATTCTTTAAAAAGATCTTCTCATTCTTTAAAAGATATAGAAAATATATTAAACAAACATTCTTTTGTTATAAAAAAATGTTCTGAATTTTTGGATAATGTTGGATACGCAAAAATTAAACAATATTTAAAAATAATTGCAGATATAGATTTAAGCATTAAATCAGGAATTGTTAATGATAAAATAATTTTCGAAAGATTTTTATTAGAAATGTTTAGAAATTAATAATCTTTTTTATTTATTGCTTCATCAATAATACTTGTTTCATTTACATCAATAAAATTAGGTATTTGATTTTGTTCAAGACTTAAATAATTTATATCTTTAGTCTTAGATTTATTAAAAGATTTTCTTTTAATTTCATTTTTGTATATGGTATTTTTTCTTTGGAAACTTATTTTTGATTCATTTTTATGAATTAAACGAATTATATTTGATCAATGACTTATAGTGATTATTAATGATGAAATTAATAAAAAGATTGGACTATATCAATATACTTGATTTATTATTGTTGAATCAATGTTATTTCAAAAAGGGCATAAAAAAGTTAAGAAAGAAAGGATATATGGAACAACAATAGAACCTAAAGATACATATCTAGTTGATCATACAATTAAAATAAATATAATTGTCCCAATTATAGCAACAAAAAGACTTATAGAAGCAATCATTCCTAAGAAACAACTAGCTCCTTTTCCTCCTTTAAAATTAAAATAAATTGGAAATATATGACCAATTATTACAAATATTAGACATAATTGAGGAATAATGACATTGAATGCTTCTACATTATTTTGTAGAATACCCAATATAAAACCTAATCAAAAACTCTTTGAAGCGTCTAATATTAATATTGAGATACCAAATTTGTATCCATAAACTCTTGCAGCATTAGTAGCTCCAGCATTTCCTGAGCCTACATCTTTAATGTTTTTTTTATCTTTATTATTTTTTGTAAATATTATAGAAAAGTTAACAGAACCAATTAAATATGCGACTATTATTCACAACATATTAAAAATAATTTTTTCTACCATAAAATTATTTACCCCCTTTTGTTTTATTATTATCATTATTTAAATCTAAAAGAGCTGTTTCTGAATAAATTTCAGCAGCTAAATTCATTATATGCTTTTTAATAGCTCCAGATATTTCTTTATTTTCTAAACTATAATCAATTGTTGCCATAGAAAAACCTTCTATAGAACCCAAATCATATCTTTTTCCCTCAAATTCATATGCATATATTTTCTCTTCTTTTAAATATTTTTCAAAACAATCTACTAAATTAATCTCACTTAAATTTTCATTGTAATAATCAAGATCTTCTAAAAATTTAACTATTGAATAATTAAAAATATATCTTCCTAAAATTGCTTTTGAAGAAGGTGCTTTAGAAGGGTGTGGTTTTTCAATTGCACCACTTATTTCAAACAATTTATTATTTTTTTCTAAATTATTCTTTGGTTTAACAATTCCATATTTGTTTAATTTATCATATTCAACATTTTGAACACCTACAATTGATGATCCTATTTTTTCATATTCATTCATCATTTGTTTAATTACAGGAACTTTTGACTTTATTAAATCATCTCCTAGTATTACAGCAAATGGTTCATTTTTAAAAAAACGAGCACCTGTTAAAATAGCATGAGCTAATCCTAATTGTTCATATTGATAAACTACTCTAATAATTGCATCACGATTAGTTTTTTTAACATGTTTTAGTAATTCTCATTTATTTTTTGATTTTAATTCTTCTTCTAATGGTATATTAGGTTGAAAATATTTCATAATTTCTTGTTTTCTTGTTGAAATTACTAAAATTATCTCTTCTATCCCAGAACTGATAGCTTCATCAACCAGCAAATCTATTGAAGGACGATTTAAAATTGGAACTAATTCTTTAGGAATTATTTTAGTCATAGGTAAAAATCTTGTACCTCAACCTGCAGCCGGAATGATAACTTTTTTTATTTTAGATTTTTGTTGAACATTTTGTTTCATAAAATAACCATACTTCTATAAATTAAATTTATAATAATTATACATTTGTAAGTTATGTATACTATTATATATACTATATAATTATTATTTATTATCATTTATATTTTAAAATATCAATCAAACATTAAAGAGGTTAATATTATGAAGCAAAATATAGCAAATGAATTTTATAGTTATGATATTACTAATTTAAATTCTGTAGATAAAGTTGTTCATAAAGTTTGACAGACTTCTCATCAAAATAAAATAGACCCAAATGACTATGAATTTGAAGATTATACACAAACTTTAGAATTCCAAGAATTAGACAAATTAATTAAAATTCAATTCAATGCTTTAAATAGTAAATATATGGAAGTATGAAATTTTTTGCATAAATTAGCAAATAAAATTAGTAGATCACTTGTGATTAAAGAGTATAAAATGAATGATAATAATTTTGATTTATATCAACAAGAAAAGAGAATAATTGATGTAAAAATGGAATTATTTAACAATGTTGAAAATCAAATGGAATTATCGGAAAAAGAATTAAGTTTTTTTATGGGTCAAGCTTTTAATAAATTAGAAAGTATTTATAATGATTTTAAAATTATTAATAATGATTTTGATGAATTTCAACATCAAGAAATGATATTGCAAAATGATAAATTAGAAAAAGAAATGATTAAAAAATATAAAAAGTATTCTTTTTTAAATATTAATAAAAAATATTTGATTATTTTCTTTATTCTTACTGTTCTTGCAGTAACAATTCTTTTTGTAATTGTATTTTTAAAAATTAATAGATAAGTAAATATTATGATCTTTTCAGAAGATTTATTTTTTATTCTTAAATATTAAATTTATTGGTGTGCCAGAAAAATCAAAATTTTCTCTTATTTGATTTTCTATATATCTTTTATAACTAAAATGAAGACTATTAACATCATTTACTGTTAATAAAAATGTAGGTATTTTACCTTCAATTTGTTTAATATATGTAATTATTAATCTTTTCCCTTTAAATGTTGGAGCGGGTTGCATTTGTTGAGCTTCTAATATAACTTCATTTAGTAATGAAGTTTTTATTTTTCTTTCTAAATTAGTTTTAACTTGTAATATTAATTCTTTCAATTTATTTAATCTTTGTTCTTTAAGGACAGAAATAAAAATAATAGGAGATCAAGAAATAAATTTAAATTCTTTATTAATTTTTTCTTTAAATTCATTAATTGTATTTGTTTGTTTGTTTTCAATTAAATCCCATTTATTAATAACTAATATTATTGGTTTGTTAAATTCCATTGCATATCCAGCAATTCTAGCATCAAAATGTGATAATTCTTTAGTAGCATCTATTAATAATAAAGTTAAATTAGATTCTTCTAAAGAATTAAATGCTCGATTTAAAGCATAATGATCAACAGCATCAGATAATTTAGATTTTTTATTAATACCTGCTGTATCAATAATTTCAAATATTTCATTATTTATTTTTAAAATAGCATTAACTGAATCTCTTGTAGTTCCCGGTATATCAGAAACAATTGATCTATCTTCATTTAATAATTTATTTAATAAAGAAGATTTTCCAGCATTTGGTTTCCCTATTATTGATAATTTAAAATGATTAAAATTATTAATTGAATTTCAGTCTAAATTCTTAATAATTAAATCCATTAATTCACCAGTATTCTCTCCATGTAATGCAGAAATTTTTACTATATCACTTACTCCTAGCGAATATATTGATGGATCAAAATCTTTATTATTTTCCATTTTATTAACTGCTAATATAATTTTTTTATTTGATTTTCTTAAAATGTCTATAACTAGAAAATCTTCTTTAGTGATTTCAAATAATCCATCAATTACAAAAACAATTAAATCAGCTTCTTCAATAGCTAATTTTGCTTGATATTTAATATCTTCTACAAATATTTTTTTCTCATCAGTAATTCCACCTGTATCAATTACATAAAAGTCATGACCTAATCAAGACACCTTTTGATAGATTCTATCTCTAGTAACTCCAGGCTTATCATAAACAATTGATTGTCTTTTTCCTATCATTCTATTAAATAAAGTAGATTTACCTACATTTGGCTTTCCAATTAATGCAACAGTGTTTTTCATGATTTTAAATATATCATATTATACAAAGTTTATATTAAACAATATATTATTGAATTTTGCCATCTAAAAAATCAATTATAAATTGACCTACTCCACCCTCTTTGTTAGTTAAATCAGTCACATATTTTGCCTTTTTAATAATATGTTTATCTGCATTTTTCATGGCAACAGAATAATTAACATTATCTAACATTTCTTCATCATTAAATGAATCTCCAAAAGCTACAGTACATTCAACATCAATACTATAATATCTCATCAATAATGAGATCACCTTACCCTTATCCACCCCGACTGCTGCAACATCAAAAATGTATGATTTATTTTCACCTTTTGACCAATAAGAAAAAGATGCTAAATCAGAATATTTTTGATTTAAATATTTTTTTAATTGTTTTGCATCAACATCTTTTTTAATATCCATTACAATTCCAGTGGGCTTTAGAGGTATTTTATCTAAATTAATCCCAATTTTTAATTTAGGAAATTTATGAAAATTAAAAATTTTTTCCATATCTTCATCACGATGTTGTAAATGTACTCAACCCGGACCTTCGATAGCTAAATTATTTATTTTATCTTTTAGGTTTTCATCACCTAATATATATAGCATTTCATTTAAATTTATATATTTAATATAATCAATAAAGAATTCATCTTTAGGATTATGAATGTGAGAACCATTTAAATTAGCAATAATTGTATTCAATTTTAATTTTTCATAAACAAATTTAGATGCAATTCATGGTCTACCTGTGACTAAACAAACAATATGACCCTCTTTAATTGCCCTCTTGATTCCTTTAATTGTTAAAGGGTGAATTGTATTATCGGTACTTGATGAGAGCAATGTTCCATCAAGATCAATTGCAAAAAGATATT
>CASDWL010000083.1 GCA_949284615.1 uncultured Mycoplasma sp. | reverse complement strand
TATCTTTATGAAAAAATATATTTATTTATGTGGGCCTACAGTTTATGACAAAGTGCATATTGGTAATATGAGACCAATAGTTACTTTTGATTTGATTTTAAGAGGCTATAAACATTTGTTTCCTAATAAATATATTTTTATTCATAATATTACTGATATAGATGATAAAATCATACTTCAATCAGAAAAATTTAATAAATCAGAAATGGAAATAAGTAATAAATATTATTTATTTTATGTTGAAATGTTAAAGCAATATAATATTCAAACAATTGATAAAATGCCCAAAGTTACTGAACATATTAATGAAATAACTTTATTCATTCGAACTATGATAAATAATAATCAAGCATATGAAATAAATAAATCTATTTATTTTGATACTGGTCAATTTAAGCAATATGGAGAAGTATCTAATATTAAATTAAACAAATTGCAAAATATTAAAAATTATGAACAAAGACATGAATTTGATTTTGTATTATGAAAGAATAAAAAAGAAGGAATAACTTGAGATACCATAATCGGTAATGGGAGGCCTGGTTGGCATACAGAATGTGCTACATTTATTAATAAATATACACAAGGAGAATCCTTGGAAATTCATGGTGGTGGAATTGATTTAAAATTTCCTCATCATGAAAATGAAAATATTCAATATATAGCTGTTAATAATAAACTCATCACCAAACAATGAGTACACATTGGAACAATAAATATTAAAAATCAAAAAATGTCTAAATCATTAGGAAATATTATTAAAGCTGATGATTTTTTAAATACATATTCTAATGGAGCAGATTTATTTAGATTAATTATACTGACATCTAATATAAATAATGAAATTGAAATTAATGACACACTTATTAATCCATTAGTAAAAAAATTAAATCAATTAGAAAAAATTATTAATTTTTTAAAATTAAACAATTTTGAAGATAGTGAAAATAAATTAATGAAAAATATTGAAAAAGAATTATCCAAATCATTAATTAATTATAATTTTGCTCATATTTTAAAAAACTTAAACTCATTAATTAAAAAATTTAATGAAACCAAGGAAGTCCATTATGCTCATGAGATTTATTATATTTTAAAATTTCTTGGTTTTAATGTAGTTAATAAAACTATTGATAAAGAATTAATCCAAACATATCAAAAATATAAAGAGTTTTTGGAAAATAAAGATTATGAAAATTCTGATAAATTAAGAAAAATTTTATTAAATCATAATTTAATTTAAAATTTTATTTAATATAAAAAAAGGAGTTATTTATGACACCGCATATTAATGCTAAAAAAGAAGATATAGCAAAAACAGTTTTAATGCCAGGAGATCCATTAAGAGCTAAATTTATTGCTGAAAAATTTCTAGAGAATGTTAAATTAGTTAACACAGTTAGAAATATGTTTATGTTTACAGGAGAATATAAAGGTAAAAAAGTCACTATAGCAGGATCAGGTATGGGCCAACCATCAATAGGTATTTATTCTTATGAACTATTTAATTTTTATGATGTTGAAAACATTGTTAGAATAGGTTCTGCTGGATCATACAAAAAAGATTTAGGTCTTTATGAAGTAGTTTTAGCTAAAGATTCTTATAGTGATTCAAAAACATATGGTCAACTAGTATTAGGAGTAGATACACATGTACAGACACCATCAGAAGATTTGAATCAAAAGTTAATAAATTCAGCTAATAATTTGAATATTAAATTGAATATAGGTAGAATTCATTCTTCTGATGTATTTTATAACTCTAGACCATTAGAAAATACAATTAGTGAAACAAAAGCTGATTGTGTTGAAATGGAATCTTATGCATTATTTACAAATGCTAAAAAATTAAATAAAAATGCTGCATGTTTAGTAACAATTAGTGATAATTTAATTACTCATGAAGAAACATCAAGTGAAGAAAGAGAACAAAAATTCTTAAAAATGGTGGAAATAGCTCTTGGAATTTTATAATTAAATACAATTCATGGAACAATTAAAAGGCATAGTTCAATATTACAATCAACATGGTGAAGGTGTTGTATTTTATAATGAAAAACCGGTTTATATATATGGAGTTATAAAAAATGAAGAAGTTACATTTAGAATAATTAAAATATTTAAAAATTATTATGTAGGAGAATTAATAAAGATTTTAAAACCTTCTCCTAATAGGTATTATCATGATATTCAAGATGCTCAATTAATAGGGGGATATGATTTAATTCATATGAAATATGAAGAGCAAAGAAAATTTAAAATTGAAAAAGTTATTAGTGATTTTAAAAAAATAGCAAATACAATAATCGATGAATTTGATTGAATTGAGGGAGAGAAAAAAATCAAATACCGTAATAAGATTACCTTACATGATGGATATTTTTATCAAAAAAATTCTAATCAAATAATAAATATAGATGATTTTCTTCTTTCATCTATTCAATGGGATAAATCTCTAAAAGGTGAAATAATTTATCGTCAACTAGATACTTTGATTTTTGGTAACAAAAAAGAATTAAAGTATACATATGATTCAATGTTAGGATATAAATTTAGAGTAGGTTTGAATTCTTTTTATCAAATAAATAAGGAAGTGGCTTTATTAGCATATAAATACATTCAAAATAATTTAAATAATGAAAATATTGTATTAGATCTATATTCAGGAATAGGAACTATTGGAATAATTGCATCATCTAAAGCTAAAAAGGTTATAGGTGTTGAAATAAATGTAGATTCTTATAAAGATGCTATTTTTAATAAAACATTAAATAACATTAAAAATATTCAATTTTATAATAGTGATGTTCATAAATTTTTGCAAAATAATACTGAAAAAATTGATGTAATAATTGTAGATCCACCTAGGTCAGGATTGAATAAAAAAACTTTAGATTTAATTAATAACAAATTAAAACCCAAAAAAATTATTTATATGTCTTGCAATCCAGCAACACAAGCTGCAAATTTTAATATTTTAAAATCAAATTATAATTTATCGCAAATTGCAATAATGGATATGTTCCCTCAAACTTATCATATAGAAACTATTATTATTTTAGAATCTAAAAATTAATTATAAAATGTATTAAATAATTTAGGTTTTATATTTAATAAAAAACAATATTTCTTTCAATATTTCTTTATGCTTTGATAAAATATTTAATTAAATATTTTAATAATGAAGATTTATGAAAAAATTATTTAAAGAAGTTTGAAAATCATTTAAAAGTTCTAAAGTAATATTAATAGGACTAATAATTTTAATTTTTTTATCTTCAGGCGTTATTACATTAATATTTGATGTTGTTAATTCATATAAAAGTCAATATTCTAAATTTTTGACAGCATCTGTAAAACAAGATATTACGATGAACACAGACTTTACTTTATATGGTGAAGGACCTGAAAATTTTTATCAAAATAAAAGTAATAGTAATCAAGCATATAATAATAATACTTATTTATTAAGCAATCAATGAGAATACATAGAGAATGAGAATTATATTACTTCCATTTACTTTAATACATCAAGTGAATATTACAATTTATCTACTTTAATTCCTAGCTATTCATCTTCTTTATATGTAAAAACAAAAGATCTTTCGAATTTAATTACTACAAATTTTAATTTTAACAATCCAGATTTTAATTTAGATAATGTAGATGCTAATAATAAGATAAAAGTAACTTTAAATTCAACAGGTAATAATTATTTAGAAACATACATAAAAAATGGTGATTCTTATGTAATAAGAAATCAAATTTTCAATGTGATTCCTGAAATTTATGATACATATGATCCCATATCATCAATATGAACAAATTCCAGATTATCACAGAAATTATATGAAAATAATAATTTTGTACCAATAGTAATAGATGTAGAAACAAATAAAGCATATTTAGAATCTAGTTTATTAGATCCAGCTAATTCACAATCGATAGAATCAATTAAATATTCTGATACAAATAAACAAAATTTATTTTATAAAATATCAAGTGATGAAGTTGGGAATTTATTAGGATTTCAAAAAACAACATCAATATTTGGTAAAGTTACATGAAAATTAGATCATACAAAATCATGAATTTTAGAAGATGATATTACTAATTATACAAACAGGATGACTCCACAAGATTTTTTTAATCAAACAAATCTTCCATTAATACAACTTAAAATAAATTTACCTTTCACAGTAGACAATATATTTGATTTATCCTTACCAACATCTTTATTTATTTTTTCTCAATATAAATATGTTTTTACTCAAAATAAATATTATTTATCTGGGATTACTGAAGATAAACAAATTGATAATAATGTATGAACAGGATATTTAGGAGAATATTTAAACTACATTAAAGATAATAATCCTAATACATTTAATAAATTAAGATCGTGAACTTATTGAACAAAAGATATTACTGTTAATTATGTAGATAAAAATGGCAATTTAGTTTATATAACAGATGAAAATGGAAATGATATATTGAATTCTTCAGGAGAAAAAGAATTAAAATCATTTAATTTTAATGTTAATTTAACCAAAGAAGATTTAACTAAACCAATTAAAAATTCAGAAGGATTAACAAGCACCATAAAAGATATTGAAAATGGTTCTAATAATAATTTAGATGATTTGTTAAGTTCTATTAATACTAATAAATCTAATTTATATCAAGATGAAATTTATAGTTCAGCAAGAGAATATAAATATAAACAAATATATAATGATATAAAAACAAAAATAGATAAATTAGGAATAAGAGAAACATTAACAATTAACACAAATAACAATGATAATACAGTTTACCAATTTATCAATTTAGGTAATTCACAAAATGAAATAAATTGAAATGGTATTGAAATTAAACAAGAAGTAGGTAAATTAATTGATACATCATTAAGTAATGATATTTTTTCACTACCATCAAATATCAATATTCACACATCTCAAGTACCCATAGATTATGTTCCTTCTATTTTACAAGGATTATTAAATGGTATTTCCTTAAATAGAGATTATATTAATCCTATGATTTCATTTGATACATTTACATATGTTGATAATGGCCAAGACATTACTTTGGATAGTAAAAAAATAGTTTGATTAACAGTAAATGGTCAAAAAGATCTACAAAATATTTATGGAATTTCTTCAATATTAGTTAATGATCAAACATACTATTTTATTTTGAAATCAAATTCAAGTATAGATAATATTATTTGATCGTTACATCCTAGTTATCCTAATATGATTTCATATCAAGAATTAGAACAAGCAATTTTTAATTTAAATTTAAATTTTGCTCCATTTGATTGATATGGAAATGATATAGATGTTGTATCTTCTAGAGGATGAGCTAGAGTTGATGATACTTATATAGATAAATATTCTATTCCATTTCAATATTTATTGCCAAATGCAGATATTTTAAATGATTATAACAATGCTGAAGCAGATCCTGATTCAGCATTGAATAATCCTAATAATCCAAATGGGCAATACGGAATGGAAATATTTAGAGATAATTTAATTCGTTCATTAACATTAGTAGTGAAGCCTTTGATTTCGCCTAGTGATTGAGAGATATTGATGAGTGCTATAAATACAGGATTTGCTAAATATGGTTTTGGTGAAGGTTTTACACCGCCACCTCAATTATCAAATGAAGTTTATACAAAAGTAACTATAGGAATTTTAAGAGATGCGGTAGTATCATCTCAAAACAATTTATTTAATTCTTTATTTGGATCTATTTTTGATGGTTTAAATAGATACATAAATCCTGAAGGAACTTCTACAGTAGAAGAACAACAAGCTAAATTTAATAAGGAAATAGATAAGATATTTAATATCGTTAAACTTTCAACAGGTCAAGTTATATCTTTTGATTTTGTTATTGATTTGGTCAATAAATTAGCAGGCACAAATTTTACAAATATTGCTGAAGTGATTACTCAACCATCTAATTTTTTAATGGGATTAAAAGAATTAATGTCGTCAATAAATTTAGATAAAACCATAGTGGAATTTTGAGATGATTTTTATGTAAATAATGCAAGAAGAGATAGAATCATTGGAATAGGAGATTTTTTACCTTATTTATATAAAAATATTTATAGTACAGATTTATTTAAGCAAGCATTAACAGATATTTTATCTGCAACAGTTCTAAATAATATTAAGATAGCAGATGTTTTAGAAGAATTTAAAACTATATTACCTACAGAAATACAAGCTTTATTACCTATTATTAAACCAATTTTAGGTCAAAGCAAAGTCCCTGAAATTGTTAGTTGATTAAATATGGAAAATCCTCAAACAGGATATGAACATTTGGCTCAATCTGTAAAAGAAAAAACCGATACAACATATAATGTTGTATACAATACAATAAATTTATATGATGTTTTATCATTATTTAGCATAAATATTAAAGGATTATATACACTACAATTAAATACATTAGTCCAACCTAATGATGTAAATAATGATATTTCGTTTGTTTATGATCCAAATAAAATGACCAAATTAGAGGTAGATTTGGATTTGATATGATATTTAACTAATTATGTGTTTAAATCACAAAATTCCAACGGAGAATATGAAAATACACTTTTATTTGATATTGATGTAACTCAATTTTTAACTCAAGGTGTTGCAAGTATGACTGAGGTTAGAGATGATTATAATCAAATTGTTTTAACAGAAAATTTAGGAAATATTGCTATAGTTAATCAAGCATTTTTAGAAGAAAATAATAAAGAAATATATATTTCATCAAATTTATACAATGATATTCAGAATTTAGATTTAATTGACGAAAAATATAAAATTAATGTTTCTGGAGTAGAGTTTGTGATTGTGGGGCAAGATTTTTCTGTAGATTATATTTATCCTGTTATTGATTCAGCAAACATGAGTGTAAATACCAAAACACAAGCTTTAGTATATGTTAATCAATATGGTTTTGATCGAATTAGAAGATCTAATGTTAGTGCTACTCATAATAAATATTTTTTAATTAAAGGGAAAGACTCAAATAATTTGGTTGAATTGCAAACATGATTAAATAATTTAATGTATACAACAATTACTGGTCAATTATTTGATGGAAGTCAAGATATTAATAATAATTCAAATATTTACAAAATGGCATATTTATATAATGAAAGTTCATTATTAAATCCTGAAAGAAGTTTAAGATTAACAGTTATAGATGATTTAATTAATAATTTAGATTTTATTCAAAAATCTATAGGTATAATGCTTGTTCTAATTATTTCTATAGTCATAATTTTTGTAATTAGAAGGTATATTAATTCAAAAGCTAAGGTTTTAGGTATTTTAAAAGCTCAAGGATATTCATTGTGAGAAATATCTCTATCAATTTGTTTATTTCCTTTATTTGTTTCTACAATAGGAGCAACAATAGGTTATGTTTGTGGATTAGTATCTCAATTACCTATTTTCAATTTATTATCTATTTTTTGAAAAATACCTTTTGTAACTATTCCATTTAATTGAGTTACATTTTTATTGACATTAATAGTACCTATTATTTTTCTTTGTTTTTTAACAATATTAACTACTTTTTGATTCTTGTCGAAAAACCAATCTATTTCATTAATGAATGGTTCAATGGAAGTTAATAAATCTTCTTTTGCAAATGTTGTTAGAAAAATGAATAGCAATACATCAGTAAAAAATAAATTTTCAATTTCTTTGGCTTTAGGGTCAATTGGAAAATTATTAGCTTTATTTATTTCCACTTTATTTACTTCATTCATTACTTTATTTTTTGTTACTTCATATAGAACATTCGATAATTCTATTTCAAGAACATATTCACATAAGAATTACAAATATTCTATTCAATTATTAACACCTACAACTCAAGGCGGAGAGATTCAAACTTATTATTTAGAACCTAATGGAAATTATGATATCCAAAATATGTTATATGTCCCTGTGGGGAATGTAGCAGAAGGATATACTTATTTATCAAATTATTTTAAACCTGGATACAATGATATAATTAACAAAAATAATGCTAATGGAAATGTAGATATTAATGATACTACAACACCACATATCTTAACTAAATCATCCATAGATTTATCTGTAGTTACAGGAGGACTAAATATTAATGTTTGAAAAAATTTATATAATGCAATACCCGAATCTCAAAGATTTTCAATTGTAAATATTTCAGATAAAGCTTCCATTTGAATGGAATGAACTCAAGAAGGTGTTCAATATCCATTAAATGGTACTAATTATATAACTAGATTTATGAATTTTGGATCAGAAAATGAATATTTAACATTGTATGATATCAATACAAATAGTAATCTTCAAATTACAAATACTTTATCTGGACAAAAAGAAGATATTAAAATTAACTATTTTAATTATTA
>CASDWL010000082.1 GCA_949284615.1 uncultured Mycoplasma sp. | reverse complement strand
TATTATTGTTAGTATCAATTGCTTCATGTTTACTAGCAACAGTTATTTTATTAATATTAAACACAACATCTGAACAATTAAATCAAGAAACAATCATTATATATTCTCTTTTATCAGTTACTATAGTTTTAATTTTTTTATTTATAACAATAATGGGAAAATGAATAAGTTCAAAAAGTAAAATTGTTAACAAAGGAATTAATTATTATGTTGAAAATCTAGTTTCAGAATTATCAATAGGTATAGTAATTTTTCAACCAAATGGTGAAATACTATGAATTTCAGATTTTATTGAAGAAAGATTTGGGGAAAGAATAATTAATGAAACACTAAATTATTTTAATAAAGATATTAATTTATCAAAAAAAATTAAGGATTTTTCTTCAATATATAAAAAAGATGAATATGTTTATCGTTTGTCATTTGTTGCAAGAGAAATGGTTTTAGTTGTTAAAGATATAACTCAAGAATTTTCTGCAACACATTTCTATGAAATTGAAAAACCTGTTATAGGTGAAGTTGAAATCGATAATTATCAATTATTTAGAGCATCTTTTTCTGATGATGAGATGTTTCATATTCAATCAATAATTAAACAATTATTTGATAACCTTACAAAAACATATAATTTATTTTATAGACAATATTCAGACGGTAAGTTTTTAATAGTTACTAATAGAGATAATTTAAACAAAATTATATTAACTAATTTTGAACCGTTTGAAAAACTTAATAATGTAATAATAGGAAAAGCAAGATTGTCATTATCTATTGGATTTGGAGTAGATACATCTAATTTTTCAGAACTTATAAGTATGGCAAAAGAAGCTCTTTACCAATCCCAAACTCGTGGTGGAGATCAAATAACAATTATTTCTGCTTTTGAAAAAACAAAAAGGTTTGGATCAAAATCAGAAATAACTGTTGTAAAATCAAGAACTAGAATTAAAAATACAGCCAATAATTTAAAAATTAAATTAAATGATAACAAAATTAAAAATGTTGTTATTTATGGACATAAATTTGCTGATTTAGATGCAATAGGTGCTTCATATGCTTTATATGAAATTGCAAAAAGTTTTGGCAAAAATTGTGTAATTCAAAATGCAACATTCGATAGTACAGCTCAAAAAGCCTTAAAAAGATATTTAAAAAATCCAGAAACTATTTTTGTATCTAAATCAAAAATAAAATCTTTTAACAAAGAAGATACTATTGTTATTATTGTAGATTGTTCAGAGGAAACTAGAGTCGAAAATCCTCATGTATTCAATAATGTTAAAAGCGAAAATTTATTTATTTTTGATCATCACAGAGTTTCTAAATTGGATGATATTATTCATAGTTTAAATACCTATATTGAATCAACAGCATCAAGTGCCTCAGAAATAATTACAGAATTAATTCAATTTAATGAATTTCAAAAAAATATAACTAGATTAGGTGCTCAGATGTTATTAAATGGTATATTTCTAGATACTAATCAATTTAAAAAATCAACTTCTTCTAGAACATTTGCAGCAGCATCTTTATTAGAAGATTGAGGAGCTAATATTGATGAAACATTAGAATTAATGAAAATACCATTTGACATTAATGAAAAAATTATTCAAATAGTGTCTAAATCAAAAGAAATTAAACCTGGTTATTGATTATCATATACAGATGAAATAATTCCTATTGATGTTATTTCAATGGCTGCTGATGAAATTTTAAAAATAGAAGGTAGAAAAGCAACTTTTGTTATAGGACAATTGCCCAAAGCTTCTCCTTCTGATAATCCTGTTTATAAATTGAGTGCAAGATCAATTGGAGTTAATGTGCAATTAATTGCTGAAGCTGTAGGTGGAGGAGGTCATTTTAATTCAGCTGCTGCACTTAGTGATTCGCATGTAAATGAAACATTAGAGACATTTGTAGATAATATCATACAAGCTATAATTTCATCTAAAGAGGAATAAATATGAAAGTAATTATTATTAAAAGTTATGGAAAATATAAAGTTGATGATATAGTAGAAGTTTCAAATGGATTTGGAACAAATTTCTTGATTAAAAATGGTTATGCTGTGCCTATTAATGAGAGTACAAGTAAAGAATTAAAGGTTAAAAAAGATATTCAACAAAAAGAAATAGAAAGATTAAGAGAAGAATCTTTGAAATTAAAAGAAGAAATTGAAAAAATTGAATTAGTTTTTTCACTTAAAGTTACTAATGATGTCATTCACGGATCTATAAGTTCTAAAAAAATAAATCAAGAATTGATATCCAAGGGTTTTAAATTAGATAAACATGTTATTCCTTCTACTCATATAAATTCATTAGGTATCACTAAAGTACATTTAAAATTATTTCAAGATATTAGTGCAACTTTAAAAGTTAAAGTTATAGGTGATTATGGAAAATAATAAACAAAATGTTCTTGAAGTAGAAGAAGCATTATTAGGATTGATATTAACAAATAATAAAATAGATGAAAATATTTC
Source organism: uncultured Mycoplasma sp. (assembly GCA_949284615.1). GTDB lineage: Bacteria > Bacillota_I > Bacilli_A > Mycoplasmatales > Metamycoplasmataceae > UBA710. The sequence goes on along the minus strand of CASDWL010000082.1, from coordinate 6,640 downwards.
TAATATTTTTGTATATTTAGATTCTGATTTTTTTTCTAATAAAGCAAATCAAGAAATGTTTAAAATGTTTAAATATTTTTATGATAATAATATTAAAGAATTTGATATTACTATTATTAATAATTATTTATCAACACATTCATTGCTTAAAGTTATTAATAATCAGTATTTAAATAAATTATTAAATAATGCTGGATATTCACAATCAATAAATCATTATCAAGATATTATTAATGAGAATCATACAAAAAATAGATTAATTAAATCACTTGAATCATCTTTGAAAACTATAAATAGTAATCCTTCTGATTTTATGATTGAAAAAATCAAAAATGATTTGTTTAAATTAGAAGGACGAAAAATTAATTCAGAATTTCAACTAGCATCAGATGTTGCAAAAAAAGTTATAGATGATGTTTTGAGTGGTGAAAAAATTATTAAAGGATTGAAAACTCGTTTTAATACATTAGATGAAATTACGACAGGACTTCAAAAAGGGGACTTAATTATTTTAGCGGCCAGACCTTCAGTTGGTAAAACAGCTTTTGCTCTTAATATTGCAATGAATGTAATTTTGCAAAATAAATCTGTTGTTTTCTTTTCTTTAGAAATGCCTGCAGAGCAATTGATGCAAAGAATGATTTCCTCAATTTCATCTGTTAATAATTATCATTTTAAAGAACCATCGCGTATGTCTAAAGACGAACAATCACAAATTATTTATGCATACAATCAAATAAAAGATAAAAATTTTTTCATTGACGATTCAGGATCAATAAGATTAAATGAGATTATTTGGAAAACAAAAAGATTAAAAGAAAAAAATGAATTGGATTTAATAATCATTGATTATATGCAACTAATCCCGTTGGATACTTATAATAATGGTAATAGACAACAAGAAGTTTCAAAAATTTCCAGATCTTTAAAACAATTAGCAAGAGAATTAGAAGTTCCAATTATTGCTCTTTCACAACTAAATCGTCGGGTAGAAGAAAGAGAATCTAAAAGACCTATGATGTCAGACCTAAGAGAATCAGGATCAATAGAACAAGATGCTGATATTATAGCTTTTTTATATCGAGAAGATTATTATAATAAAGATAGTAAAGATGATGAAGAAGATAATAAATTTAAACATCAACATTTAACAGAATTAAATATTGCAAAACACAGAAATGGATCAATAGGAACCATTAATTTTACTTTTGATCCCTCTATTGGAAAGTTTAAAGAATTTCATGAAGAATAAATAATATAAATTACATTAAAGGTCCAAATAATTTAAAAAGAAATTTGTCATATATAAATTTAACTTTGTTATATTTTTTGTATTGTCTATTTCTAGACAATTCCTTATAAAAATCTATTATCAAATTCAATTCATTAATAACATCTTGTCCATATAACAAATTTATGCCTTCTTGATTAGAATAAAAAGATCTCATATCAAGATTATTAGTACCAATATAAGCATAATTATTATCAAAAATTGCAAATTTAGCATGTAAAAATGTATTGCTTAGTGAATATACTTTCATACCATATTCACATAACATATTGCAATAAAAAATAGTTGCTTTATAAGTAAATTTTTTATCTGGTTTTCCAGGAATAAATATTTGTACATTCACTCCTCTTCTTAAGGCGTTTTTAATTGCAATATAAACATTTGATGTAGGAACAAAATAAGGTGTTACTAATTTAATTTCTTTGTTTGAACTATTAATTCAATAAATTAATGATTCTTCTAAAATTTTATCTTTTCTTAATGGAGTTTCACTAAAAGTTAAAATTTTACTATTAATTTTTTTATTTTTATTATCTTTATATATATATTTAGATTTATCTAATTTTTGGTTTGTGATTTTATATCAATCAAATAAAAAGTAACTTTCATATTCGTTTATAATTTTACCTTTTGCAGAAAAATTAGAATCTGCTCAATAACCATATTTTTTAGAAAATGAACAATATTCATCTGTAATATTTAATCCTCCAAAATGAATAATTCTTCCATCTATAATGAAAAATTTTTGATGTAATCTTTTATTATCTGTATGTCTTACATAAGGGTAAATGGGAACATTATAAAAACACAATTCAATCCCTTTGTATTTTAAATATTTGAATTCATCAATTGGTACTTTTCATGATCCGAATTTATCAAATATTATTTTTACTTCTACACCATTTTTTACCTTATCAAATAAGATTTTTTTTAATTTTTCATATATTTCAGATTCTTTAATAATATACATTTCAATGTGAATATATTTTTTAGCATTTTTTATATCTTTCAAAAGTTCATCATATGCTTCATATCCATGTTTAAAAATTTTTAATTCTGTATCATGGAAATTTTTTCTTGTCAATTTTTCTTGTCAAGATCCAACACTTTCATTTATGTTCTTATCATTATAATTTTCAATTTTAAATTCTTGGAATTCTTTTTCAAATTCTTCTTGACTTATTCCAACATTTCTTCTGATTCTAAATAACATATAAAAAATAATTCCAATGTAAGGAATGCAAATCATAAAAAATATTCAAGACATTTTTTCAGATCCATGATCATCATTTATTAATGAAAAAGTAATAAATATACAATTAGATAAAAAAATGATAATAAAAAATATGGCAATTCATTGTCAACCTCATTTACCTAGAACAACAATAGTTATTGATACTATAAAAATAATTGATAAAACAAAAAAATCTATAATCAATCATTTAAATTTTTTCATAAGTTTTAATATTATAAATTATTTTATTTCATATTTTTTTGTCATTGTTATTTGTTAAAATTAATTTATGAAATTAATTAATAAAATTACTCCAATTGAAGAAGATTTTGCAAAATGATATGTAGATGTAATAATTAATGGAAATTTAATTGAATATGGACCCATTAAAGGGACAATTATATTTAAACCTAATTCATATGGAATTTGAGAAAATATCACAAAATATTTTGACAAAATTATTAAAAATGTAGGTGCTCAAAATGTTTATTTACCTCTATTAGTACCTCAATCGCTTATAGGCAAGGAAAAGGAACATGTAGAAGGATTTGCTCCAGAATTAGCAACTATAACTAAAGTAGGAAATAAAAAATTAAATGAGGATATTTATATTAGACCTACATCTGAAGTTTTATTTGCTCAATTATTTAAATCAGAAATAAGTTCTTACAATGATTTGCCAAAAATTTATAATCAATGATCAAATGTTATTCGTTGAGAAACAACAACAAATCCATTTTTAAGAACCACAGAATTTTTATGGCAGGAAGGTCATACATCTCATAGCACAAAAGAAGAAGCTGTTTTATTTACAAAAAAAATGATTGATACATATAAAAATTTTTATAAAGATTATTTAGCTTTGGATGTTATATGCGGGCAAAAAACAAAAAAAGAAACTTTTGCAGGAGCAGAGATAACTTGAACTATAGAAGCTATGATGAAAGATGGAAAGGCATTACAAGCTGCAACTTCTCATTATTTAGGTCAAAATTTTTCTAAAATGTTTGATGTTTCATTTAAAGATGAAAAAAATCAATCAATCAATGTTTACCAAACATCTTGAGGATTATCAACTAGATCAATAGGGGCAATAATTATGGGTCATGGTGATAATAGGGGAATAGTAATACCACCCAAAATTGCACCTATTAAAGTTATTTTGATAGAAGTTTTAGCAAACAAAGATGATAGAGTTAAGAAAGTTTCACAAAAAATTTATGATATGTTGCTAGCCAATAATATTACAGTTAAAAAAGACAAAAGCAACAAATCAATAGGTTTTAAAGCATCACAAGCTGAAATTGAAGGTATTCCAATAAGGATAGAAATTGGACCTAAAGAAATCGAAAATAATGAAGTTGCAATTATAAGAAGAGATACTATAGAAAAATCTTTAGTTCAAATTGATCAAGTACCATTATTTGTGCAAAATTTATTAACTGAAATACATAATAATTTATATAAAAATTCTCAATCAAGATTAAAACAAAATCTTGTTTATTGCAATTCATATGAAGAATTTAAAAAATTAATAAAAGAACAAAAATTTGTAGTAGTTCCTATTATTAAAGATTCTTTTGAATTGGAAAATAAGATTAAAGAAGAAACATATGCTACTGCTAGATGTATAATGATTGATAATATTTTTGATATTAAAGAAGATAAATGCATTATAACAAATCAACCAACAAATAATTTTGTGCTATTTGCAAAATCATATTAAAATATTACTAAAGAGTGTGATGGATTATGAAAAAACAAATGTTTGAAATAAATTCTTATAATGAGTTAGAAAAAGTTATTAAATCTAACAAAGATATTTTATTGATTGATTTTACAAGTCCTACTTGTGGACCATGTTTAATGTTAACACCTGTATTAGAAAGATTAGTTGATGAGGATATATGTTCTGTGGCAACAATTAATATTTTGGAAAATCAAGAATTAGCGCAAGAATTTAAAATAACTGCAACCCCAACAATAGTTATTGTAAAAGATGATAAAATAGTTGAATCATTTTTAGGTTACCAACCTTTTGAATCATGAGTGGAGATAATAAAAAAAATTAATGATAGTAACAACAAATAAAAGAACTTTCAATGTTGAAGCCTTTTTCATAGATTTAGATGGAACATTATTTGATAAATGAAATAAAAAAATATCTAAAAAAAATCTAGAAGCAATTCAAAGAATTCAAAAAGATATACCATTTGTTATTTCTACTGGAAGATCTTATAGTTCTAAAGTAAAAAAAATAATGAAATTATTAAATATTAAATATGCAATATGTCAAAATGGTTCAATTGTTGTAGATGATCAAGGAAATATTTTGCAAAACATTACGTTAAACAAAGAACAAGTTACAAAAATTGTTGAAATAACAAGACAAAATAAGTTAGGCTTTACAATTAATTCAGAATTTCTAATATATAGCAATTATTGATTATGAGCACCGTTAAGATTTTTATGAAGAAAAAAATGAAAACAAATTAAAAAATATAAGTTCATGGAAAATACTGTCAATAAGATTGTTATTGCAGGATTAGTTAGAGCAAAAAAGGTTTGAGCATTATCAGAAAAAATAAGTAGTGAAATTTCAGGGGCGAGTGTTCAAACATCTGGCAGAGATAAAATAATCGAAATTACAGACAAAAGCGCAACCAAAGGTAAAGGAGCTGAATTAGTATCTAATATCTTAGGGGTTAATATAAAAAATACTGTCCATATTGGTGATAGTGAAAATGATTCAACAACATTAAATAAAGTAGGTGCTTTAATAGCTGTTAAAGATGGTTCTGTAAAATTATTAAATATTGCAACACACATAGGTCCAGGTCATAAAAGAGGAGGTGTTGCAAAAATTTTATCTGGAGATTTCTTTGAAGTAAACAATGAAAAATAAAATCTTGATATAATTAAGTTTTAAATAAACCATTTTTTATGGCACCATAGCCAAACGGCAAGGCATGGGTCTGCAACACCCTGATTACCGGTTCAAATCCGGTTGGTGCCTCCATTGCGCCCGTAGCTCAATTGGATAGAGTATTTGGTTACGGCCCAAAAGGTTGAGGGTTCAAGTCCTTCCGGGCGCGCCATATATTTTATATACCATTAAAATAGATAAATTTTAATCGTCAGTATGATTAAAATTTTTTTTGTTAATTTCTTTAAGCATAATTAAAGAATCAAAAATTTGATATATGTAATATTCATCAAAAATATCTTCTTTTTTTTGATATTTTTTTGCAATCTGAATTAGATTTTGATAAATTACATTAATAATATCTGAGTTATATCATTTTATTTTATTTTTTTCAAAATCATAATGATCTACAATTTGAAAAGGTTTTCCTGGATAGATTTTTACATCAAAATCAAAATCAATATATTTTATAGTTTGATCTTCATAATAAAAAGGACTTGCTAAATTTATGTAATAATGAAGACCTGTTTTTCTTCATAATATTGTTAGATTAAAAAAATATTTTTTAGAAAAAAATCAAAGTGTTGGTTCTTTTATAATTCATTTTTGATCTTCATTTTCTACCACTTTGGTTTTATATAATAAACAACATACATAATTATTATCATCACTTATAACTTTAACTCCATTTCATTGACGATAAAGCTCTCCATTATATTTGAAGGCTTGAATATCAACAAAAGTTTGCTTTAGATTATTTTCTGTCATAATTTATTAAATTATAAAGTTTTATTTAAATTCATAATGATATTTAGAATTCTTTTCAAATGATACTCATTTAATACATTATAAACTTCTTCATTTTGTAAATTATTTATTTTAATATTCATATTTTCTAAATTAATTCGAATATTAACATTATTGTTTAAAGTAGCTAATTTTTTACATAACAATGCTTGATTTTGATTTTTTTTAAACAACTCTTTTTGTTTAGGGGTTAATTCATTAATATTTTGATAAATGTTTTCTATTGTTTTATATTTATTTAGAAGATTAATAGTTTGTTTGGGACCAATACCTGTAATTCCTGGTAAATTATCTGAATTATCTCCGGCAATACTTTTATAGTCAATTATTTGATTAGGGTAAAAATCAAATAATGAATAGAAATTTTCTTGGTTAATTTTTA
>CASDWL010000081.1 GCA_949284615.1 uncultured Mycoplasma sp. | reverse complement strand
TTTTTTATTTATTTCATTGAATTTAATATACAATAAAAATTTAAAAACTTTATAATAAATTAGGAAGAATAATATATGAATAATGAACTATGAAAAAAAATTGATAAACATATTAATGAATCTTTTGCAAAAAGCAATAGTAAATTAAAAAAGGAGTTAATAACATCTATTGCTATCAATATTATAAATTCAGATGAAGTGATAAAAAAATTAGGAAAAAATAAGTGATTAACTATATATTCTGAATTATTTTATGGGATTAGAAAAATTATGAGCTATTATGATGTGAAATTTATATCAAATCATAATAATCTTATTTATGGCGTGTTTGAAACTCCAATTAAAGATAAAATTCAAAATGTTTTTGAATGTGCCGTTAATTTAAATACATTTAAATTACATATTAATAAAAAAATAGCAAATAATATTATTGATGTCGAACTTGAAGAAAATGAATTAATTCTAGATTTTGGAATTGGTCTAGTTTTTTCTGAAGAAAATTATCAAATTAAATCAAATCAAAAAGGTATTAACAATTTCTTTAAAAGTGAATCAATAAATTTATCTATTCAATTGGCTGAATTAGCTAATAGACATGAAAATAGTCCTATTTTAATTAATGAATTAGTTATAGCAAATTTTACAAAACAATATTTAAAAGTTAATTCTAAAATATTAGATTTTGAAAATTATAAAATTGAAAATAATAAGATCATTTATGGTTGTTCTTTAATTAATATTGATTATGATCAATGAATTAAAAATAAAATATAAAATTTTATTGTTATAATAATAAATGCAATATTAAATTGCCTCTTAGCGGTAAGTGGGAGATAATGATTATCATTATTGCCTGACCACAAGAGATCAGAATTACAATCTAAGGAAGTGACAATGGCTAAAGAAGTTGTTAGGGTTGCTAAATTGGAATTTAATGCTGGTCAAGCTAAACCTGGTCCAGAATTAGCTGGTCTAGGTATTGTAATGCCAGAATTTACAAAACAATTTAATGACCAAACTAGGGATAGAGGTTCAGAACCTGTTCCTGTTGAAATTACAATATATAAAGATAAATCATTCACATTTAAATTATTTACTGCACCTGCAGCATATAAGTTGATTCAAGCAGCTAAAATTCAAAAAGGATCTCCTAATTCTAAAACTACAATTGCAGGTACCATAACTGTAAAACAATTACAAGAAATTGCAGAATACAAATTAGTTGATTTAAATACAGATGATGTAAAACAAGCAATGAAAATAATTGCTGGAACTGCAAAAAACATGGGAATTGCAATTGAAGGATGAGATGATATAGAAAAAATGAAAGCTGACGCAATTGAGGCTCAAAAAGCTGAAGCTAGAGCTCATGCAATGGAAGAAAAATTAGCTGAAGAAATAAAAGCTGCATCTGAAAATAAAGAATTTGTAGAAGCTGAAGTTATTAAAAAACCTACTGAATCTACTGAAGAAGATGGAGATAAATAATGGCTAAAAAGTTGAGTAAAAATCAGAAAAAAGTTAATGAATTATTTGATAAAAATAAAGAATATTCATTAATAGAAGCAATGGAAATTGCAAAGAAAACATCTTATGTTAAATTTGATGCTTCAGTAGAAATATCACTTAATTTAAATCTTGATACAAGAAAAGCAGAACAACAATTAAGAGGATCAGTTTTATTACCAAATGGAACTGGTAAAAATATAAGAGTTTTAGTAGCAACAGATGATGCAGAACAACAAAAAGCTTCAAAAGCTATGGGGGCTGATATAGTTGTAAATGCAGTTGATTTAGAAGACATTCTAAAAAAAGAAAAATTTGATTTTGATGTAATGGTAGCAGAACCAAAAATGATGATTACATTAGGTAAATATGGAAAGGTATTAGGTCCAAAAGGATTAATGCCAAACCCTAAAACTGGAACAGTTACACCTGATACAGCAAAAGCTGTTGAAGAATTAAAAAAAGGTAAAGCTAACTATAGAGCAGACAAATCAGGTATTATTCATTCATTAATTGGTAGAGTATCTATGGATGCTAATAAACTAGCAGAAAATGCTGATACATTAATTCAAATTATTAAAAAATTAAAACCTTCAACAGTTAAAGGAACATATATGAAATCAATTTATGTTTCAACAACTATGGGTCCTTCAATTAAAATTAAAATTGATTAAAATTATGAATTTTAAATTAATTATTGACCAACAGCTTCTTTTAGATGCTGCTTTAAAAGAAGCTCATAATATAAATCAAGATTATTCTAACCAAATGATTATTGCTTTATATACGGAAGTTGGAGAATTTGCAAATGAAGTTCAATCATTTAAATATTGAAAAAAATCAAAACAGATTGATCAAGAAAAATTATTGGAAGAATTTGCTGATGGTTTACATTTTTTGATGTCATTTGCAATTAAAAAGAAATGTGATTGTATAATAGAGCCTTTAGTGTTATCTAATGATATAAATGTTCAAATATTAGAAATGTATAAATCAATATATAAATTATGCAAAAATATTTCTAAAAGAAATATTACAAAATCAATTGCTATATATATTGGTATTGCTAAAATATTAAACATTTCAGATGATGTTATTATTCAATCATATATGTTAAAAAATAAGAAAAATTTTGAAAGAATCAAAAATAATTATTAAAATATAAAAATTAATAAGTTTTTTCTTGGTTTATATAATCTATATTTACTAGGTTAAAACTGTTTGTTAAATGAAAAAAGATGGTTTCATCTAAAAGAAAACAAGAAATTATCAAAGAATTTGGTAAGGATCCTAAGAATTCAGGATCAATTGAAGTTCAAATTGCTATATTAACAGAAGATATTGAAAATTTAAAACCTCATTTTACAAAAAATCCAAAAGATTTACATTCTAAAAGAGGTTTTATAGCAAAAATTGAGCAAAGAAAAAAATATTTAGATTACCTAAAAAATAAAGATTACAATTCTTATGCTAATCTAATTAAAAAATTAAATATCAGAAAATAAAACTATCTTTTTATAATTTAAATAAAATCATAACCTTCAAAATTACTGGTTATGATTTTTTTGTTTTAAATTCTTGATTGTTTATTGCTATTTTAATTTATTTAAAGAATTTTTAAAATTTTCAAATACATTATAACTAACTACTCCATTGCTATAAATGAATGGCAAAAATGATGGATTGAATCTTGAACTATCAAAAACATCTGATATTCCACCTCAATAAATTCCAACAGGTACAATATCGTTTCATGAAATGTAATTTGAAGGATTATCTAATTGGTATACAGCAGAACCTGAAGCACCACCTGAAAGTAAAAAATCAAATTCAGAATTATTCAAATAATAATAAGGACCTTTTAATCTAGGTAAAACTGATGAATTAAAATCTAAATTTTGATATGAAGCATTCATATTAACAGCATAATTTGAATTATAAACAACTAATTTATTTTTACTTGCATTGTTTGCTTCTATTGGAAAACCAGCAACACTAATTCCTGTATTTGATTTAACTTTTAAATCATCTTTATTAGAACTGTTTAAATATTTTTCATAAACATTTTCTTTCTTATATGAATCATTTAAAAATCTCCTATCATTTTGAAAATCAAAAGAAATTTTTACTAAAGCCATGTCAAGATTGTAATAATTATATGGTAATGGTTGATTTTCTGAAAACAATGTAATATTATCATTCTGAAAATCAGTAATAATATCTAAAGATTTAATATATTTTTGACTTACCATGTTAGGAGCATTATTTGTATTATCTCTTTTTTGAGCTCCTACTATACTTTGAAATCCTTTCTCATCATCATAAACCATTAAATCAAAGTATTTAGTAGACAAACTAACATCATAATTAGTTGTAAAATTTGAAGCATAATAATTTCCTAATGCATTTGCATTTGTAACTGCTCCATTAGCATTTAAATAACCATTAACATCAGCAACTACATTATCTATAACATGAAAATTTGTCATCAAGTATCAATCATACATATATTCAGTATGTTTTACATAATATCAACTTCAAGCAGTTCCATCAGTAAAAAACTTTCTATTATAAACTCCAAATCTTATTCTAAAAGAATTTTTTTCTGAAAATTGTTTAAAATCCATTAATGATGAATCAGGACTAACTGGATCTAAATATTTAAAACCTTTTTCTTGAAAAGAATAATCTTGAGTATAGTTATCTTTTTTAATTCTATATGTTATTATCAAAGTTGAATTGTCATTTTCACTTGGTTTAGCTGAAATAAATAAAACTGTTATTCCTTTATTTCTATCATTTTGAGGCAAATCTTCAAATCATTCTTTAACTCTTTCTTCAATATTTATATAAGAAGCATAAGTAGATGATTTTAAAGAATTTTTATCAGTTTTTAATTGAGGATTCAAATTTCTTACAAATGTTTCAACAACATTTAAAGGATTAACCTTAAATCCTGATTCTTGGAAAGAATAAATAGAACTATAATCATTACATGAAATTAAATATTTAACTTCTAGTAAACCATCTCCCCGATTAAATACTCCTACAAATTCTATATCAATATTATTGTGAGATTGTGGCAAATTATCAAATAACCTTTCAACATCTACTTCTGTAACAATATTTTCAACATATTCATTATTTTTATTTATATTACTTTTTAATGTTGGATTTAATGTCTTTATATAATCAAGAACAGTTTGTCTATCTGTTGAAGAAATAGGCCCTTGGTTAAAACCTGATTGTATAAATGTATATAAATATGTGTAATCATTTTGTGAAATTAAATATTTGATTTCTAAATTGCCAGCACCCTTATCAAGTGAACTAACAAATTCAACTTGAATAGTCCCATTAGATTGAGGTAATTCTTCAAATCATTCTTGAACAATTATTTCAGTATTAATAGATGAAGCATATGTAATACTCAATAAATTTTGTTTATTTGTTCTAATATGTGGATTTAAAGTATTTACATAAGCAATGACATCTTTTTGATTTTGAGAAATATCTTCATTACCTATTTTAAATCCTGATTTTTCAAATTTATAAAGTTGTGTATAACTATTTTTTAATATTAAATATTTAACTTCTAATATGCCTAAACCTTTATCAAGTGAACTAACAAATTCAACTTGAATAGTCCCATTAGATTGAGGTAATTCTTCAAATCATTCTTGAACGCTTCTTTCATCATTAATACTACTTGCATATGTTTCAGGAAGTGAATTTAATTTATTTGATTTAATTTCAGGTTTCAAAGTTTTTATATAATTTTCTACTTCTATTTTGTCAAATTCATTTAAATTGTCATTATTAATATTAGAAGTAGAACAAGAAATAAATAAAAAACTTGGAATTATTAATGAGGATAAACTTAAATTTAAAATTAATTTTCTTTTTATCATAATTTGTTTTATTATTTCCTTTATTAAATTATTTTACTACCAAATAACAAATGAAAAGATTTGACTATTTTTATTTTATATAGGATATGATTTTCAAAATTTATCATATATAATTAATTA
>CASDWL010000080.1 GCA_949284615.1 uncultured Mycoplasma sp. | reverse complement strand
CAACTAAATCAACACATTACTGATGTGTTTTTAGTTTTCTATATAATAATTCTTAGTGTTGCGATTGTAATTACAAAAAAGAAAAAATGAAAAAGACTTGCTTTTTCATTTTTTTAATATTATTACAAAGCTAATAAATAAGTTAAAGACAAAAATTACTCAACTGAAACTTGTGCCCCTGCTTGTTCCAATAATTTTTTCAATTCTTCAGCTTCTTCTTTTTTGATATTTTCTTTAACTGTCGCAGGTGCTGATTCAACAAGTTTTTTAGCATCCATTAATCCTAAACCTGTTGCATCTTTTACAACTTTAATAACTGCAACTTTATTTCCACCATCGCTTTTTAATGTAACTTTAAATTCTGTTTTTTCAACCGCTGCTTCAGCAGGTGCTGCTGCTGCAACTGCAACAGCTGAAGGATCAATACCAAATTCTTCTTTTAAAGCTTCAACTAGCTCCATTACTTCTTTTATGTTCATTTCTTTTAATGAACTAATAAATGATTCTTTTGTTAATTTTGCCATATTATGTACTCCTTAAATTATTATGATTTTAATTATTTATTTTATTTTCATCAACTAACATTTTTAGACCAATTCCAATTTGTCTAATTGGTGCTTGTAATGAAGTTGCTAACATTGTTAATGCTTCTTCATATGTTGGCAATGTTGCTATATCCATAATTTCTTCTTTGCTAGCAACTTTTTGCTCAACAATACCTGAAATCAATTCTACTTGCTTATGTTTTTTACCAAAATCATATAAAACTTTTGCAGCAGAAAGATAATCTGAATGTGAAAAAGCAAACATATTTGCTCCAACTAAAGTACTTGATAAAGAACTAAATTCTGTATTTTCAATCGCTTTTTTAACTAGACGATTTTTATATACTTTAATTTCTACATCTTTTTCTTTTGCTAATTTTCTTAATGATTGGATTTCTTTAACAGTCAATCCTTGATATCTAGCAACAACAACTGATTGTGAATTTGAAATTTTGTTGCTAATTTCTTTAGCTTTTAAGATTTTTTGTTCTTTCAAGAAACTCATATGACCTCCTTGATATTAATATTTCACAATACATAAATTAAATGATATATACACTTGGTAACAAATTAAGCTATAAAGCAGTTACTTTCTTCATGTATTGCAAACATTATTTTACATTATTTTTGATATTTCTTTATTATAAAATAAAGCAATAAAAATTTAGCACTCTATAATTTAAAGTGCTATAATTAATTTAAATAAGATATTACATTAATTTAATTCTTATTTTAATAAGGAGGTAATTATGGATTTTAATTTTATGCCAAATGAAAAAAATGTTGATTCATTAAAAAAATATGGAAAAAATTTAACAGAATTAGCTTTTCAAAATAAATTGGAACCTATTATAGGAAGAGATGATGAAATTAGAAGAGTTATCCGTATTCTTTCTAGAAAAACGAAAAATAACCCTATTTTAGTTGGTGAACCTGGAGTAGGTAAGACAGCAATTGTTGAAGGACTTGCCAAAAAAATAGCTTTAGGTGATGTGCCAGAAAATTTAAAAAACAAAGAATTAATTGAAATAGATTTAGCTTCAATGTTTGCCGGAGCATCTTTTCAAGGTCAATTTGAAGAAAGAATAAAAAATCTTACAAAACAAATTAAAGAGTCAAATGGGAAAATAATTGTTTTTATAGATGAAGTTCACATGATTGTAGGAACTGGTAAAAATTCTGCAAATAATGCTATGGATGTTGCAAACATTCTTAAACCTATGCTTGCTCGTGGAGAAATGATGTTAATAGGAGCTACTACATATGATGAATATAAAAAATATATTGAAACAGATGCTGCATTAGAAAGAAGAATGCAAAAAGTTGATGTGTCTGAACCTTCAATTGAAGATACAATCACAATTATGAGAGGAATAAAAGACCGTTTTGAATCTTTTCATAGTGTAAAAATAGAAGATAGTGCCATTGTTGCTGCTGCAAAAATGTCTTCTCGTTTTATTTCTGACCGTTTTTTACCAGATAAAGCAATTGATTTAGTAGATGAAGCTGCTGCAACATTGAAAACTATTATAAATTCAAAACCTGAAATGTTGGAAAAATTGGAACAAAAGAAAATGGCTTTAGAAATGGAAAAAATTGCTCTTTCTAAAGAAAAAGACTCCTCATCAAGTACTAATGATAAATTGAATCTAAGAATTCAAGAAATTGAAGATAAACTTGTTGAAATCAACAAAAATATTGATCAAATATCTAAAAAATGAGAATCAGAAAAGAAAACTGTAGAAGAAATTTCTAATAAGAAATATCAATTAGAAACATTAAAACAAAAATTAATACAGTATCAAAATGAATCAAATTATGAAAAAGCTTCTGAATTATTATATAAATCTATTCCAGAATTAGAAAAAAATATAAAAGATTTAGAAACTAATTCAAAAGTTGATCAATCATTAGTTCGTGATAGTGTAGGCGAAAATGAAATTGCTTCAATAGTTTCAAAGTGAACAAAAATTCCTGTAGAAAAATTAGTAGAAAGTGAGTCAACTAAATTATTAAATTTAGAAAATGATTTAAACCGAAGAGTTATTGGTCAAAAACAAGCAACAAAATTAGTTTCAGAGACAATTTTAAGATCAAAAGCTAATATAAATGATCCAAATAGACCAATAGGTTCATTTATGTTTTTAGGTCCTACAGGAGTAGGTAAAACTGAATTAGCTAAATCATTAGCTTTTTCACTTTTTGATAGTGAAAAACAAATGATCAGATTAGATATGTCTGAATTTATGGAAGCTCATTCAATTTCTAAATTAATAGGTTCTCCTCCAGGTTATGTTGGTTATGGAGAAATGTCTCAATTATCAGATAAAGTAAGACAAAACCCTTATAGTGTAGTTTTATTTGATGAAATTGAAAAAGCTCATCCAGATGTATTGAACATTCTATTACAAATTTTAGATGATGGTATTTTAAAAGATTCTAAAGGGAAAGAAATTAATTTTAAAAATACTATTATTATTATGACTTCAAATGTTGGTTCTAATATTATTTTAGAAAATAGTAATGCAAACAAAAAAGTATTAGAAGAAATGCAAAAAATATTTAGACCCGAATTTATTAATAGAATTGATGAAATCATTATATTTAATCCATTAGATGAAAAAATAATTGAACAAATTATTGACAAAGAGCTAGATAAATTATCAAAAAGAGTTATAGAAAATCAAGATATAAGCATTAAATTTAGTCCTGAAATTAAATCTTATATTTTAAAAAATGGATACAATAAATCTTTTGGAGCAAGACCAATTAAACGATTGATTAAAAATGATATTGAATCTTATATTGCAAAAAAAATTATTTCACATGATATGAAAAAAAATGAATCATATGAATTAACATGTGATAAATCAGGCAAAATTACAATGAAAGAAGAATTATTAAATTAAATCTTAAATATTGATTTATATTAGAATAATACTTAAAGTATGAATACAAAATTATTTGAAAAATTAAAAGAACTTTCTCAATATGCATATGTTCCTTATTCAAATTTTCATGTAGTAGCCTATTTTGAAAATGACAATGATGACGATTTTTATGGGATTAATATTGAAAATGCAGCTTATCCCAATACAATGTGTGCTGAAAGAGTAGGAATACATTCTGCTATTAAAGATCATATCAATATTTCACAAGTAAAAAGAATTCACATTTTTTCTCCTGATTCTAAAGATTTTTTATCACCATGTGGAGGTTGTCGTCAAACACTTAGTGAACATATTCAGGATAATTGTGAAATAATTATGTATAACAATAAAGGTGAATATATTAATAAAATGTTTTCAGAAATTTTCCCCTTAACTGTCAATAAAGAAAATATTAAAGGTGCAAAAAAATAAATGAAAATTTGTTGAATCGGAATAATAGGTAGACCAAATGTAGGTAAATCATCTCTTTTAAATAAGATAATTGATTATGATTTATCAATTGTTTCTTCTAAACCACAAACAACTAGAGATCAAATTTTAGGTATTTTTAATGATGAAGAATATCAATGAATATTCTTGGATACACCTGGAATTCATAAGCCCTTATCAAAATTAGATGATGAATTAAATAAAAGAGCTTGAGATACATTAAATGATATTGATTTATTATTATTTTTACAACCTATAAATGAAGAAATATCTAAAGGTGATTTGCTTATTTTAGAAAAAATAAAATACATAGAAAATAAAATTGCATTAATAACAAAAATGGATTTAACTATAAAAAATCAAAGTGATTATTCATTATCAAACAAAATTGATATTTTAAATAAATTTAATTTTAAATCAATTTTACCTGTGAGTATAAAAAATGAATCATCAATAAATAATTTAATTGATGAAATCAAAAAATACTCTTATGAAGGACAAAATTTATATGATGAAGATTCCATAACTGATAGAAGTGAATTATTTTTATCAAAAGAAATAATTAGATATAGCGCGATTGAAAATCTAAGTGAAGAATTACCTCATTCAATAGCTATTGAGATCACAAATTATGATATAGATGAAGAAAAAAATTCAAGAAATATTGAAGCAACAATTTATTGTAAAAAAGAATCACAAAAAGGAATTATTATTGGGAAAAAAGGTGAAATGATAAAAAAAATTGGTACAAAGGCAAGAAAATTGATTAATCAAAAATTCAATACTAATGCAAATTTAAAATTAATAGTCAAAGTAAATAAAAATTGAATTAATGATGAAAAAACAATTAAAAAATTTCATTATTAATTTTTAATTTTTAGATTATTTATTAAAACTTACTTGTCTGATTTTCTATTTTTTTCTTTATCAGAAATAATTGTAGGATTATCTTCATTTAAAAGACCAAAAAATTTAGTTACATCAGATATTTTCCCGACCACCATCAATTCATCTCCAATTTGAAATTCAGTGCTAGCTTTAGGCAAGAAAGAATCCTTTCCTCTTTTTACCAATACCAAAGTAATACCATGATTGTTAAACTTCAAATCTTTTAATTGAATATTTATAAAACTATTATTTAGAACATGAGAAGAACCAATAACAAATCCATTTCCAATTTCAGTTAATGTTTTAGAGAATTTAATAAAATTAGAGTTTGTTGCAATTAGAGCTGTTCTAGCTCCTGCTTCAACTTCAGGTCTTACTATCAAATCTACACCTATTTGTCTTAAAACACGAGCATGACGAGATGAAGCTGCTCTAGCAATAATATGTTCAATATTTAATTCCAATAATGTTGCTACAACTTCTATATTATTTGGTGAACTAACGATGATTGTTTCCATTTCTGTTATTCCTAAAGCTTGAAGAGTCTGAATGTCAGAAGCATCTGCTACAATAGTTGTAACTAATGGAGAATTAACATAATTTGATAATTGTTTTTCATCTAAGTCTATTGCTAATACTGAAATATCTTGACTAACTAACTCATCAACAACAGCAGCACCAAACCTACCAATTCCTATTACACAAATATTACTTTTTTTCTTTCTTGACATAAATCCCTTTTTGAGTAAATTTAATTTATTTTAAATTATTATAACTTTAAAAAAATTAAAATATATAAT
>CASDWL010000079.1 GCA_949284615.1 uncultured Mycoplasma sp. | reverse complement strand
TGGTAAACTAATGAGTGCTATTGAATTTGCAAATACTTTTTAATTATTTTTTTGAAATCAAGTGGGACTTTTGATTTTTACTTAACATTTAAAAAATATATAAAAAATTTTGAACATTTTTGACATTTTGGTGTGATAATGTATATTAGTAGCTTTAACTATTTTGCTGTTCGAATGGACAGCCGATACATTTTGGTGTGATAACGTATATTAGCAGACTTTAACAAAAGAACAAACAACTGCACTTACATCTGAATTTTGGTGTGATAACGTATATTAGCAGACTTTAACTACAAAGATTTTAACAAATGAAATATAGTTAATTAATTAAATCATATTCAATAAAGTAACTAGCATTTCTTTTATTTACTCTCTTTAGAATTTTATATTTTTCTAAATTTTTTATTTCTTGATATATTAATTGATTACTATATTCTTTGTATTGGTTTAAAACTTTAGATAATGAAATAGTTGAATAATAATCTAATTGATAAATATCTCTAAATGCTTGATCAAACATGATAATATCTTTTTGAATTGATGATAATTTTTTATTAAACTGTTTTACTACATATTGATCAAATTTTAAAAGAGTTAAATAATGCTCTTTTTGTTTAATTAAAAAATATAAAATATCTGCAACAAAATATGTAATATCTAATGTTTGATTAAATCTTGTAATGTTAAATAATTTTAGATATTGTTCACGATAAGCAGCAATAGCTCTTGAGAAAAAAGCTAGATAATGATAAACATCATTATTATATGCATACCATAATACCAATAATCTTCCCATTCTTCCATTAAAATCATAATAAGGATGAATAAATTCAAAATAAAAATGTACAATAATAGATTTTACAATTTTTTCTTCTTGATTTAGACCTTGATTATCATTTAAATAATTTAATAATTGATTCATATATGAATCGATTAACATTGAATTTATTCCTTTATCTCTATTAGCAATATTAACATCTGCTAATCTATAATAAGGACCATCCAATTTTTCTTTATTCATATCAATATCATTAGTTAATGTTTGATATAAATAAAGTAAATTATCTTTGTTAATATTTCTATTTTGAGAAATGTATATCATAGCATTATAAACATTTTGAATCATTTTATCTGAATTATCAACATTTTTTCTATTAATAACATCATTAATCATTTTTTTTGATGAAACATATCCTTCAATCAACAAATTATTATATATTTCATGCTTCAATGATGAAATAAATTTTTCATCTTTCGAATTTTTTTGATCCACATTTTTAGACAAAATCATAAAATGGTTAATTATAGGTTTCAAAAGATGGTAATTAATATGCAAACAATATTTATCATCAACTTTTAGTGGTATAGTTTTTCATTTTTCTTGATAATAATTCTGATAAAGCAAATATATCTTATCAATAGATGTATTTTTATTAATATTCAATTTCTTGTTATACAAAATATTTTCTGAAATATATTTTTTTAATTTATCACTAGTCATAATAATAAATATTAACAAAGGATATTAAATAAATTAAATTTTCTTGAATAAGACTTGAATAAGAATTAATTATATTTTGCATAGTTTTTAAAATTAATTTATTTTAATCTTGCTCTTTACGATAATAATTATTAACAATACTGCTAGATTGAATTAAATAATTTATACCATTTTCATGATTTACAAATAATAAGAAAGTTCTATTATCTGATGATGAAGATTGTTTGATAATATTTGAATTTACTTTAATACTTCCTCATGAAGTAAATTCTCTTGAAAACATTCTAAAATCTACATCAATTCCATTCCAATTTAGAGTATCAGTTCCTCAAACATTAGGTGTAAAAGATATAAAACTACCATCAAAAACATCTTGACCTCTAAGTGAAGAAGTGCTATTTCTTGCATATTTTATTGTTAATTCAACCCTTTGACCAGATTGAATTGTTGCTCCTGATCAATTTTCTATTATTGATGAAATAGGAATTTGTCTTTTTCCTCAATCAGTAAAATCTTTTGTTGCTTCACCTGATAGAACAAAAATTATTTCATTAAAATTATTATTAGTCATTTCAATTGATGTATTTATAAATCCTTGATTTACAAATAAAACATCCAATAAAATTTTATTAATAAGAGCAAATGAACGAACTATACCATATTCATTTAATTTAGATAATGCTTGACTTGATTGAACTACACCTGTTATTCCATATGGTTTCTTAATATTATTAATTCTTAATTCAACATCTGATGGCATTGAAGTTGTAGTTCAAGGTAATTCTTTAAAATCATTAAATGTTATTTCAGAATTAATAGATATTCCATCATTATTTGCATTATTTAAAATCAAATTAAATGTAACCGATCTATTTGTATCATCTTTTTTGAGGTTTGTAATTTCTACATTTTGCTCTCAATCAAAATTATCAGGAGGTGGAGTTCTTCTATAATCAAAAATATTATCTTTTTGATCAAGAACAACTTGTTTTATTCATTGTTCATTAATTGAATTATCACTTGCTAATTTAGAAGTGTCACCATACGAATATGGGCCTGGATTAATATTGATATTATATGGTTGTCCTTTTTTATAACCTGTAAAAGTTATTGTAGAACTTCTTATTCCACTATAAGGATTTTGTGAATCATTTGCTTGTAAATAAATTGTAAATGAATATGTTCCTTGATCATTATCTCAAGTAGCATTTTCAATTCTGACATTTCTTTCTCAATCAAAATTTGATGGAACATTTGATGGGATATTAAAGAATTGTTCTTTATTGTTGATTATTTTATTTCTAACATAAGCTCATCCAGCTTGTGAAGGAGATTGATTAGGATCTCCATATGGGAATGATGTTTGTGATTTAAAAGTTATAACATAATCTCCTGTCGATGATGAAGATGGATCACGAAACCCTGTAAAAATAATTAGAGAAGAAATTGCCAAACCATCAGGATCCGCTTTATCTAAAGTTAAGTTAAAAGACAATGATTGTTTAGCATCATCAGGCTGAATATTAGTAATTGATAAGTTGCTATTTCAGTCAAAATTTGCTAGTAATGTTGACGGAATATTAAAGATAAATTCTCGATTATCAATAACTTTATCTTTAATTCATGATCCATTAATTGAACTATCACTTGCTAATTTAGAATAATCTCCAAAATTAAATGAATTTACATTTTGAAAACTAATACTATAATCTAAAATTTCAATAACATTTATAATGATTTGATTTTTTTGCGCTAGAATGTCACCACTTTGATTTAATAAAGAAACACTAAATTCATATTGTCCTGGAGCATACGCAACAAATTGAAGTGTTTTAGAATTAGGACTTAGTAATTTTATATCATTTGAATTATTTGTGATTCATTGATATTGATATGTAGAATCATCTGGAGTTACACTAACACTTAGCTCATAAGTCTTATTTACATCATAAGTTTCTTTAGGAAAAACACTTAAAGTATAAGTTGGTTTGCTTATAAAATTTATAGTAATGGCTTTGGATGCCAAAATAACATTATTTTGATCTAATATATCTACATTTAATAAATATTGACCTACTTCTGTAGAAGAAAAAGAAACAGTTTGACTAGTTTCATTTATTAATTTTAAATTAGAATCACTTGTTCATCAATGATAATTATAATTACCTTCTGGATCTACATTAGCACTAATTTCATAATTTTTATTAATTTCATAATTTGTTTCTTGATTAATAAAAGTTATTTGATAATCAATAGGCTTTTCTGGATCTCCATTAGAACATGAAATTGCTAATCCTATTGGGAAAAAAGGTAATAACATTGATGAATATAAAAATATTTTCTTGATTTTACTTCTTTTCATAATTTTATTTTATTAAATTTATTTAAGATTTCAACAATAAATTAACTTGAAATAAGATGGATTTTTAGGTCTTTAAATACTATTAAATTTGCTAATAAATCATTTTTATTTAATCATATTAGTTAGTTCTGATCATAAATTTAAATCAAAATTATCAATATCATTTTTTGTAAAGTGAAAAAAGAAATTTGAGAATGATTTAATATTTGAATTATTGTAGCTATCATTGCTATTAATATTGAATTCTATTCAATAAATACCATGATTATTATTAGAAGATTTATCTATTACTCATTTTTTTGAAAAAGTAGAACTAGAAATTGAACTATCAATATTAAAACTATCCAAAATACAAATTTGTTTTGATTCAGGATTCAAATATTTTAAATCGCCACTAATTTTACCTTGAAATTTATTCATACCATTTAATAGGAAATTTAAAACAATTTGATTATTGAATCATATTGGAGATTTGGAATTATAGTTTGTATTTCTTTTAATCTGAGTATATAATCCTTCTGCATCAGGCAATGTCTTGCTATCTACAATTTGCACTTCAAAAATTTTCGATTTAACTTTATGATTTTCTAATCCATAAGGATAGTATTCAAAATAATAGAAACCATCATAACTACTTGTACCAAGATCACTTAATTTAACATTAATACCAGTAGTATTTAAATAAGTCTCACTTTTTACTTTTTTATAAACTCCATTCTTAGTCTTAGAATAGTAAATATCATAACTAATATTATTGTTGTTGACTGTAAAATCATATAAATCATCTACTATTAATAATTTATTTAGTGGTAAATACCCAATTGATTCTACAGATGATTTAGAATATTGATAAACATCATTTAATGTATTTAGTTTCAGCATATCAATATATAAAATTTCAGGAATAAGATTATTAAATTGCTTATCTAAATTATTTAATATTTCTTCATAATTATTAATATTATTTGTTTTTATTTTATTTTCTAATTCATATAGATAGTCTAAAAAATTTCTTTTAGCATTTTTATCAATAATATTTGTTCTATCACCATTTTCAGATGTTAGAAAAGTAGATATATAAATTCTATACAATAAAATCTTATTGTATAATTCAGTTTTTAAATCTGTTGTTTTATTTAACAAAGCATATTCTTCTTTGGATAAATTAACTTTATTATATGTCTTAGCTCTTCAATTATCATTAACCTGAGTTGTGTAATAAATCTCTCCATTTTCAATATAAAAATTGAAGCCATCAGAATGAGAAGAAAAAGATGAATCGAAATAACCTTCAATTGTTGGTATCTTTTTATATTCTTTAGTTTTTAAATTAATTATGATAAAGTCAATAGTATCAGGTTTATTTAATGAACCTTCTTTTGTGCTTGCAATTACTATGTTATCTTTATATCCAAAAGAATCTCGGTAACTATTTGTAAAAGGAGCTCAATCATCTGAAGAAATGTTAAATCCATTTTCTGTTAAATTATTCTTATCAATAACAACTTCTGGAGATGGATTAAAAAATTTTGACCTCATCAATTTATTTTCTCAATTCTTATCTGCTTGCATATAGTATCAATATCCATCATAGTAAATAGGTTTAGAAATATTATCTAAAGCATATATAGTTTTAGGAATTGAAGAATTTGACTTTGTTGCTAACATTTGATTATCTCATATTGTTGTAAATGGAGCACTAAAAAAGAAATTATAATTATAATGCATTCGCTCTACTTCTGTCATTTTGCTTGTATCAGGGAATTGTTCATCATGAAAATTGAATAAAAAGTTTTCATACAATCTTTTAGTAGGCATAAAAGAAATTTGTGCATTATATCCTTTACCATATCTATAAGCAAATGTAGGATCCATGCCAAATCATTTTTTATTTCCATCTCCTAATAAATCAATATAAACTCATACAATTTCATGTCCTTGTGGTTGACGATAATTAGTAAGCATCGGTAACGTTGGAACACCAACTAAATTACATAATAAAGCCATAAGGGATGCATAATCTGCACAAACACCAGTATTGCTATATACAGATGCAGATAAAGAAAGAGAACCTTCATAAATTATTTGATCAGATATATATGTATAAGCTGTATATACTTTATCAATATCACTCATATCATATTTAATTAAATCTAAAAAATTATTTATATATTCATAAAATGAATTCTTTAATGGGCCTTGAGATAGTCATCCATCAACATAATTAAGAACTGAATCACCAATCTGATCAATATAATATGTTTTGTAATATTGTTCACTATTGTTAATGTCTATATCTGAATTTCAAACCCGATTACCATTTTCATCTTTTAAAAAGAATTGAATAACAGGATTAGAAAATGCAAAATAAGGGAAATATACATATCTTGTGGTAATTCATTTTGCAAATGCATTAGTAACTAATTTTGCATCAATCATTCTTTTTCCAAAAGTCAATGCAGACATTTCTTTGTTACCAATAAACTGATCAAACATTGTAATTAAATGTTCCATTGTAATTTGATTGTCAGGAATTTTTGGTAATGGTGCATTTCCTCATATTTTTTCTTCTTCATTTGGAACAGGTTTATACTTATCTGGAGGGATAAGAGAAGGGTCTATTGGTAATAAGATATCATTATTAGTATTAGATTGTTTTTTATAACCTGTAAAAGTAATAAGATCACTTTCAAGAGATAAATTCAAATCAGTTGAACTATATGATTTTAAAACAATTTTAAATTGATATTCACCTTCTATGTCATTTGAATTTATATTTTGAATTGTTATATTTTTTTCTCAATCAAAATCAATCGGAACATTAGATGAAATATTAAAGAATTGTTCTTTATTAGTTATAACTTTTTGCTTTATATCTGAAGTAGTTACTTGAGATGGTAATTTAGTTGAATCTCCATAAGGAAATGATGTTTGAGATTTAAAAGATATAATGTAATCTTTGGATGGAATAGATGATGGATCTAAAAATCCAGTAAATTTAATGCTATTAAAGATTGATTCACCATTTTGATTAGAATTTAATAATGTTAAATTAAATGTTAAAGAACAATCTTGGTCATTTGAAACAATTGATGAAATTAAAATATTTGAATTTCAATCAAAATCTGATGGTAATGATAATGGAATATTAAAAATCAATTCTCGATTATCAATAATTTTAGCTTTAATTCATGCTTCATTGATTGAACTATCACTAGCTAATTTAGAATAATCTCCAAAATTAAATGAATTTGTGTTTTTAAAACTTACTGAGTATTGATAATCATTGCTGTTTGATGTATTACAAGAAATAAGAGAAAATGGTAAAAGACAACAAACACCTGACAATGAAATCAATTTTAAATTTGTTATTTTTTTATTTTTCATCATAATAGTAATTATTTTAGTTTTTGTTCCAGAAAAATTATCTGAAGGATCTACTATCATATAATTAATTTTTAATATTCCATCTAAATCATTGACTTCTTCATAATCTTGAATAGCACATATTTCTGAAAAATAGTCAGGATCTGAAAGATTTATATGACCTTTAGCTATAGTTAATATGTCTTCTCAGTTTTGAGCCATTTGATTATATAATTCAATTTCTGGAAAAACATCATTAAATATCAAACCTTCACTTAAATCAGATGGCAAAAATTCAGGCATATTTACATTTATCTCTGAAATTTCATTTTTAAAATCAACTTGAAAATTATTTTCAAAACCATTAAATGTGATGTCTTTTGATTCTGAATTATTATCAATATTTATTGTTAATTTAAAAGTAATTTGACTGTTGTTAATATCTTTTTTAATATTTTCAATTTTTAAAATATCATTTAGATTTTCTTTAGATATTGATCCAGTTATTTTGAATATATTATTTTTAATTTTATAAACTTCATTTTTTATTCAAAAATCAGTAACATCAAAATTAGATAAGTTTATGTTGTAAACACTCAATGTAAAAATATTTTCATTAGCAAATTCAATTGTAAAAGATGTTTTAAAACCATTTATTATTACAACTTTAGATATATCATTATTGTCATCAATTTGGTAATTTAATTGAAAAGATAAAATTCCTTTTTCTTCATCTTTATTTATTCCTGTGATAGAAAGATTATTTTTAAAGTCATTTTCATTAATTGACTCATAATTTATAAAAAATAAGTTTTTGTGTTCATATATTTTATTTTTTATTCATTCTTCTGTTAATGAACTATCATTTACTACAATAGTTGAATCTCCTATATTAAATTCTGTTTGATTAGTGAAAGAAATTTGATTTTTATTTTCTACATTATTTTGCTGATTGTTACCACATGAGATTGCTGATAAAGGAACAACACTTAATGCTAAAATGCTAGGTATTAAAAATTTTATTTATTTTAGTTTTCATAAAATTATTCTCCATTTATTTGATTTGACATGATGTCTCTAGTTAATTACTATATTATAAATCTTTTGTTGAATATTGAATCATCATTAATTTTATTCTTATTTATTCAAAAAATAATTAAAAAACACAAGATGCTGACTTGCGTTTTTTATATGGTGCCCAGCAAGGGACTTGAACCCTTATAACTTTCGTTGGCAGATTTTGAGTCTGCTGTGTCTGCCATTCCACCAGCTGGGCATGCTTTAACAATAATAATTATAATAACAAATCAAGAACAAGGAGACAAAATTTAAATTATAATTTAAAATATAAGAATGTAATTATGAAGCAGAAATTTAGTCGAATATTTATGATTGTTACTGATTCTTTAGGAATAGGACCTGATAAAAAACAAAAAAAATTTGGAGATGAAGGTGCTAACACTTTATTACATGTTTCAGAAACTGGTCTTTTAAATATTCCTACATGAAAGAAAATGGGGATTACTTCAATAGCTCAAATTAAGAATCCTGGAAAAATAAAAAAACAAATTGCTTATACAGCAAAAGTCCAAGAACTTTCAAATGGAAAAGATACTTTAACAGGACATTGAGAAATGATGGGTATTTATACTGAAAACCCTTTTCCAACTTTTACTGAAACAGGATTTCCTAAAGATTTAATTGATGAATTAGAAAAATCTTTTGATAATAGAAAAATTATTGGAAATTGTGCTGCTAGTGGAACAGATATTATTAATAAATTGGCTAATCAAGAAATTAACGAAAATAAAATTATTATTTACACTTCAGGAGATAGTGTTTTACAAATTTGTGGACATGAAAAATATATGGGATTAGATAAACTTTATCATTATGCAAAAGAAGCAAGAAGAATTTGTTCATCAAAACCAGAGTGAAATGTTGGAAGAATAATAGCTCGACCTTATATAGGTGAAGATGGTAATTATACAAGAACATTTAATCGTCATGACTATTCAGTAGAACCTGATGAAGAAACCATACTAGATCAATTACAAAATAAAGGTATTAAAGTTATTTCTGTTGGTAAAATTAATGATATTTTTTCTGGTAAGGGAATTGATAAGCATTATCCATCTGAAGGGGATGCTAATGGAATGGATATTACTATTGATCTAGCTCTTGAAGATACAAAAGATGAATTTATATTTGTTAATTTAGTTCAATTTGATTCACATTATGGACATCGTCGTGATGTTGAAGGATATGCTGAAAATATTAATTTATTTGACATAAAATTGGCTAAATTACTAAATGCATTAAAAGAAGATGATTTATTAATAATAACTTCAGATCATGGTAATGATCCATCTTTTAAAGGTTATAATCACACTAGAGAAATGTTGCCAGCTACAATTTATTCAAAATCATTTAAACACCCTAAGAAATTAAGTGATTTTCAAGGTCTTGGAACATTAGGAAATATTATTGCAAGAAATTTTGACTTAAATTTAGTTAAAACGGGTGAAGATAGATTTGATGAATTGGTTTAATTTTTAATGTTTCACAAAAATTAAATATCAAAAAATTATAAAGATTTATTTTAATTATTTTATTTTTATTGTTTAAAGTGTTAAAATAATTCAATATATTTAAAAAGCAAAAATATATATATTCTAAATTAATCTAAGAGAGAGAACTATTAAAATATGAAAACTAAAAAATAATATTATTATCTGTTACAAGTATTGCAACTATTTTACCTATTATTGCAATGACATCAATAAGTTGTAATAAAAATATAGCAAATTCATCTAATGAAGAAGTTGTAAATCCTGAAAAACCATCTAATCCAATAACACCAAGTCCTGATACTCCTATTGTTGATGATAATAATTATGACAAAACTTCAAATCCTATAATTTCAAATGTTGTAGTTAATTCATTAAATAATAAATTTGAAGTTATAATTGAAGGAGCAAATTTGCCCTTAGATATTTCATTTTATTCATTTAAAAAATCTGTTATTGATAATGATATGTTAGCTCAAGAAGTAAAAGAAGGATCAACAAGAACAAAAGTAACTTTAATTGTAACTGATGCATCTTTTCAAAATAAAACTTTATCTTTAACAGTTAAATTTGGTGATTATAATCAATATGATTATATTTATTCAAATCCAATTGATTTTAATTATTTTGAAGCAACTGAAAATCAATTTAATGCCTATGTTACTGAATTTAATGCAATTATGAATAAAGCTTTAGAATATGCTAAAACTGCAAATGATTATTATGAGGAAATTTATAATTGAATTAATTCAATGTTATCTATAACAACTGATACCGGAATTAGAGTAACAGGTTCAAAAGAGATACAAACTTATCCTTTAATGAGTATTTATGATGTTAAAGGTAGTGTTGCTTTTGATGTAATGTTCTTAATCGAATCCAATTCAATAAAAACAAATTTATCATTTAAGTTCTGAAATCCTAATCCAGCAATTGATGTGACAAATATGACTTATGCTGCAAAAACATCTGATGGATTGTTATTTATCAAAGATACAATTGTTGGATATGATGGAAGTAGTAAAGATGTAAAAATCGATGGTATTTTAGAGGGTAGAGATTCTAATGGTAAAATAATTAAATCACTTACTATTAAATCAATTGCTAAGAATGCATTTAATAATAAAAATTTAAATTCAATAAGTTTTTGCTCTACTATAGATACTATTGGAGAAGGGGCTTTTGCTAATAACAATTTAACAGCAATTCAATTTCCTAATTCATTAAAATCTCTTGGTGAAAATTCATTTTATAATAATAAATTAACAAAAGTTAATTTAAAGAATACACTATTACGTCAAATACCAACAAGAGCTTTTGGAAAAAATTTAATTAATGATTTTACTTTAAATAATTTAATTTATTTTATTGGAATTGGAGCATTTGAAGAAAATAAATTAACTACATCTGTAATTAATTCAATATTTAAAAATGATACATATATTACCACAATAGAACGTGAAGCATTTGCTTATATAATATTACTTTAAATGTTGCTGGATATACACCACATAACATTATTTATCTTCCTAAAAACTTACAATATATTGGTGTAGGTGCATTTGAAGTTAGAGAAAAAATTAATTTTGGATTTGGATCTATTGATGCAAAAG
>CASDWL010000078.1 GCA_949284615.1 uncultured Mycoplasma sp. | reverse complement strand
TGGATAAAATATAATACAAAATTTATCTCAATATCATTTATGAAATTTTATAGTAATTTTATATCACTTATCTCTTTCAAATTCTAATGCTCTATCATGAAAAAATGTTGTTGCATTTGTTGTATTGCCTAAAGTTTTCTTTCTATTTGTTTTCCATCAAGAAGCAAATCCATTATATTTTAAATAAGAATTAGGATTTTTTGAGTCCAGATCTCTTGCATCTAAAAAAAGAATGTCCCCTAAATTTTTTTTGCAAACCTTATATAAATAAATTGACATCAAATGAGGAGATATAAAGAAGGAAGATAATTTTGGAAATGTATACATAAAATCCAATGTTTGTTTGACAAATTCAATATTATCCTTATCAATATAAATAAACCCAGATCAAACTCTTCAAGGCTTTTCTTTTATCAAAATATTTTTATTGTTATTAATTAATTCAATAAATTCATTTAATCTTTCTTCATTAAATAATGTTTTAGAATCAATATAAATATGTTTTATAGTATTATCTTTTGTATTATCTTCATTATTTAAAATGTTTAATAATTTATAAAATCTTCAAACATCTGAACAAAAAGAATATATCTTATCATCATAAGATTTTTTATAAAATTTGAATTTTTCCATAAGAAAATTATGTTCATCTTGAGTAGGCCCAAAATGAAATTTAATATTTGTATTTAGTCTTTCTAATTTTGAATGATAGTCTTCTATTTTTTGTCTCTCTTTAAGATCTCCTAATCAATAACTATAAAAATGAATCATATAAATTTCTCCTGATATTTATCAAATTTAAAAATATTATTATAATCTTATCTTTTTTTATTGTAAATTTAAATTTTATTTAATAGAAACAAAATATTTTTTTGCTTTCTCAATATCATTTTCAGTAATATTATCAAAACGAGAATTAATAATAATTCGATCTATATTTAAAATTTGAATTTTAGTTTTTTGATCTAAAATTATTAAATTTGAAATATCATTAATTAATTTAAAATAAATTGTTTTGTTAAGAGAAAATCTAATTATCCCATGATATCAATAATCTTCAAGCAATAATTTAAAAAAATAATTTCCTGAATGAGGCATAGGTATAGACATGTCTCACAATATTTTTTGATCTTTTATAGTAATATCAAAAGATAATGGATATTCAATTAAGGTTGAAATTATATTATATTCACCTAGTTCATGCATTTCTTGGATGCTTTTTGAAGATATTTTTTGATTATTAATTTTTAATAATGGAATTATATGAACATTTGCTTTACTTAAATCTAAAATATCTTTTGCTTGATATTTTCTATCTTTACCAAAGTAAAAATCATTTCCTACAACATATTCTTTTACAAAAAAATTCTCATCTAAATATTTAATAAAATTATTTCCTTCAATAGATTTAAATTCATAATTAAATTTTGCAACAATTGCAAAATCAAATTTTAAACAAGATAATATTTGTAATTGTGTATCTAAAGATTGAAAATTATTTCTTTCATCTTCTATTATAAAAATTCCTATTTTTTCATTATCTTTTTTAATTGATTGAGCATGATTTAAAAGTTCTTGATGACCTTTATGAAAAACATTAAATTTACCTAAAAGAAGAATTGTGCCTTCTTTTAAATCTTGATTATTTTTAATATTATGATTAATATTAAATCGATAAACATTCATAATTAAATAATACCTATTTTTCTTAAATAAAATCTAGTTCCATATTCATGCACATCTATTGTTACATCATCTGCTATATTTTTTAGCTCATCAATAGCATTTCCCATAGCAATTCCTAAACCTACTTCTTTAATCATTTCAAAATCATTTTCTCCATCTCCAAAAGCAATTACATTTTGTAATGTAATGTTTAAATGTTTACATAATTTTGCAATAGAATGAGCTTTAGTTACTCCCTTATTTGCAACAAACATACCTTTAGGTCAAGATGCTTGAATATGAATTTTAGTTTTATTTTTTTCAAAAAAATGAATAAACTTATCAGTAAGATTAGATCCATATTTAAATTCCACTGTTATTAAATGAAAGTTATCTCTATTTAATTCATTATGTGCTAATTCATAACTTTTAAATTTATGTCTAAATGCTTCTCAAAATCAAGGTTTGGTTCTAATTTTATTTTCTAAAACAAAAACGTTAGTATCATCAGATAATATTACACTTTTTATAGAATCCATATTATTTTGAATTATTTCTTTATTTAATAATTCAAATTCATTTCATTCAATTGAAGAATTAAAAATATATTTTTGATTTTTCAAATCATATATAAATGATCCATTTGCACCTATGTAATAATCAACATAAGGATTTTTATATAAACTATCAATGGATATTCAATCTCTACCAGTTGCTAATGTGACAATCATATTATTATTTTTTAATTGTTTAAACATGTCATTAATCTCTAAAGAAAATTCATTTGTTAAGTGAGGAACTAATGTTCCATCTATATCAAATACAACCATTTTATACATAATATTAATTCCCTTTCAATGCATTTATTATGGTATTACCAAATAATTTTCTAGATATTATACTTTTATTTTTAATATCAATTACTCCAATTATTTTGTTTTTATATTCTAACAAATAAGTATTATCATTTACATGAAAAGTATGATCCAATCCTTGAAATAATTTGCAAACAATATCCTTTTGATTTAACTTTATTACTTCCATTTTGGTTAGCAATTTAATATCAATATCATCACACAAACTCAAACCATGGACTTTAGTTCTCTCTAGAAAATACATATAAGCACCAGTATTTAATTTATTACCTATATCATTTACTAAAGATCTAATATAGGTTCCATTAGATACTTTTATATCAAATTCAAGATTGGGATATTGATATTTGATATTACAAATATTATAAATATGAACCTTAATTGGATTTAATTTAACAATTTGATTTTTTCTGGCCAAATCATAAGCTTTTTGTCCATTAATTTTTTTAGCGCTAAATATAGGAGGAACTTGTTCTATATTACCTATAAATGAATTTAAAATATTTATTATTTCATTAGTTGAAGGTTGATAGTCTGAATAAAACTTTATAGGTCCTTCAGCATCATAAGTTTTAGAAATAAAACCTAATTTCATTTTTACTCTATATTCTTTATCTTTATTTTTAATGTAGGGTATTAATTTAGTATCATCTTCTGTAGCAATTAATAATAGTCCTTGAGCTAGTGGATCTAAAGTACCTGTATGACCAATTTTTTGAATATTATGTTCTTTTTTAAATTCATTAATAGCTTTAAAAGATGAAATATTAGCTCTTTTATACAAAATTTTAAACATATTTAAATTTTATAATTTTTTGAATTTGCTAAAATGAGATAATGAATAAAAAAATCAAATTATTTGAAGCATTTGCAGGGATTGGTTCTCAATATAGAGCTCTTAATAATATAAGTAAAAAAAAGAATTGAAATATAGAAGTTGTTGGAATGATTGAATGATTTTTACCAGCTATTAGTTCATATATAGAAATTCATGATGGACTAAATTTTCAAAAAATGAAAAAAAGTAATTTAAAGAATAAAGATGAAATCAAAAAAGAATTGTTAACTAAAAATTTTAGTTTAGATTCTAAAAAACCTGTTAAAGATTTGCAAAAAAGCAAAATAATAGATCAATGATTTGAATATTTAAATTTTTCCAAGGAAAAATATCATAATACATTTGATATTACTCAAACTTCATATTTAAATATATCTAAAAATATAGATATTTTTACATATTCTTTCCCTTGTCAAGATTTATCTAATCAAGGAAAACAAAAAGGGATGAATAAAAATTCTGGTACTAGAAGTGGTTTATTATGGGAAGTTGAAAGACTTATAACAGAAATGAAAGAAAATTGAAATAATT
>CASDWL010000077.1 GCA_949284615.1 uncultured Mycoplasma sp. | reverse complement strand
AGAATGAAAAGCAAAAAATAAAAAATAAAATTGATAATTATCTTTTATATGAGAAAGATCCATTTGATGATTTAAAAGGGTTTGTTAGTCGTCAATTAAATGATACAAGATATATTTCAAGAGAAATATCAAATCAATTAAAAACTTTTTTTAAACAGAGTAACTATTGAAAAAATAAAAATAATATTGTTATTCATCCTGTAAATGGATCTATAACATCATATGCTAGAAATAATTTATTTACTGAAGAAGATTGTGAAAATAAATTAATTTTTAAAAATAGAGATATTTATAATCACCATGCTATTGATGCAACTATTATTGCATATCTAGGAATGAATCATAAAATACAAAATGTTTTAAAAATTAATAAAGAAACTATTGAGAAAAAATTTATAGAAGGTGAATGAAGATATATAGATATAGAAACAGGAGAAGTTCTTGCAGATAACTCTAATTTCTTAGAACAAGAAAGAAACTCATCATTATATTTTATAAATCAAATAAGAGAATATTTAGATAAAAATAACAAAGATAAAACTATTAAATTTTCTAGAATGATTGTTACAAAAGACAATATTCCACTAGCAAATGATACATTGTATTCGATAAAGAAAATTAACAATAATCAAAAAGGAGAATATAAAATTTCGAAATTAAAAATTCTTGAAGAAAAGAATGAAAATTTAAGTAAATATTTTGGTGAAAATGCAAAAAATAAGGAAAGTTTACTTATTTACAATAGTGAACCCAAACTATATAATTATTTAAATAATATTTTTAATGAGCAAATGGAAATAATTTCAAAAAATAATGAGTCTTCAAAAACCAATCCATTTTTTAAATA
Organism: uncultured Mycoplasma sp.; assembly: GCA_949284615.1. Taxonomy (GTDB): domain Bacteria; phylum Bacillota_I; class Bacilli_A; order Mycoplasmatales; family Metamycoplasmataceae; genus UBA710. Next base: position 1,748 of record CASDWL010000077.1, on the reverse strand, counting down.
TTTAAATTCTGAATTGGTTGTTGAAAAGCTTAAAGAATTAGAAAATCAAAACATAAAAGTTGAATTGTTAGATAAAATTCCAATATTAGATTGTCAAAAAAATAAAATAATAACTTATGTTAGAAATTTAAAAGTAGTTGATTCAATAATAAAAGACAAAGAAGATATTATGGTTTTAAAAAATCATAACAATAAATCTTTTTATGATTCTCTAAAATCTACTGAATGATGAATTTATAAAACAAATGATAATAAAATTAAATCAATTTTTCTAAATGTTTTAACTACAAATTATGATTCAGAATCTGGAAAAATTGTTCCTGATTGAGAAAAAATTAACAAATTTAAGGATAAATTAAATATAGATGAACATCAAGAACCCATAAAATTAAAAAGAGGAAGTATTTTATACAATCAAGGTGATTTGTATTACATTGTAGGCGGTGTTTGAAAAAGCCAATTATTAGAAATAAAATCATTAGCATTTAAAAATGAAATTGCAAGCAAGCATGTAAAATGAGAAAAGGCTCCTAATAGAAATCGGTGACAAGTTTCTCTATCAACAATTTTTGAAGATTTTAAATTATGTAAAGTAGATGTTTTGGGAAATATTTATAATATAGAATCATTTGAAGAATTTTTTTCTAAAAATTAATATGTGATATATAATTATATTTGGAACAAAATTGTTCCAAGTCTACTAATATACATTATCATGTCAAGACAAGACAAAATGTCGTAACCACTCCTATAAGGGGTTTTTTATTTTTTTTATGGGATGAAAAATAGTTGAAATAGAAAATGCTGATAGATTAAGATTATTTTTAGATAATTTAGTGATTTATAAAGAAGAAGATAAAATAATTATCCCTATTAATGATATTGATACATTAATCATTGATAATGTTCAAATTAATTTATCGATTCAATTAATTAATAAATTATCAGAAAATAATGTAAATGTAATTATTTGTGATCAAAAACATTTACCAAATACACAATTGTTACCAATTATTGGTAATTATAATGCTTTAAAAGTTTTAAATAAACAATTAGAATGAAATCATCAATATAAATCAAATTTATGAAAAAAACTTGTTATTCAAAAAATTGATAATCAAATAGAAATTCTTTCATTTTTTGGTTATTACAATGATAATGTAAAAATTATGAATGAATTAAAAAATGATGTTAAAGAATACGATATAACTAATCGAGAAGGTCATGCAGCTAAATTATATTGACATACTTTATTTGGAACAGATTTTAATAGACGTGATGAAGATAATCCAATAAATAAATATTTAAATTATGGTTATGCTATATTAAGAAGTTATTTTTCTAAATCTATTGTAAAAAAAGGATTAGATCCAAGAATTTCTATTTTTCATAAATCATTTCATAATCATTTTGCACTAGCATCAGATTTAATGGAAGTATTTAGAATAATTATTGATTTTGAAGTGATCAAAATAATAGAGGTTGAGAAAATGCAAAAACCATGATATGAATCTAAACAACAATTAATCGAATTATTTAATAGAAGAATTTTAGTTGATGGTAAGGAGCAATTTATTAATAATGCAATTGATTTGTTTTTAGAAGCAATAATAGCAGAAAGAGAGCTTCCAAAATTAGTTTTTCCAATGTATGAATGAAATTAAATATATTAGATTAATATTATTTTTTTATTTAACATATAAATAATATTATTAAAAAAAATATTATATTTTATTTAATAATTATTT
>CASDWL010000076.1 GCA_949284615.1 uncultured Mycoplasma sp. | reverse complement strand
TTATTTAATATTTTCTTTAATAATTTATTTTAATGTTGAAAACATTTTAAATTCATTAATAGTAGATAATAATTCATTGTTTATAGAATCATGTAAATATATTAAATTGGAAATTTGAGGGACATTTTTATTTTCTATTTTCTCTTTTCTCTTTTTAACTATAACAATTGTTAAATATAAAAATTATTTATTAGTAAGTTTTATCACTTGTATTATCTATACATTATTTTCTTTTCTTTTAGATTTATTTTTTATAACAGAATATCCTTTTTCTTTGAAATTATCTGTAACAGGAATTGGATGAAATTCAATTATTGTAAACGGGATATGTAGTATTATATTCATTGTTTATTTGTCATCAAAAAATATAAGTATTTGAAATTTAAAAATTAATTCCTTAAGTCATGATTGCAAAAAATATTTGAAAGAATATTTTTATTTATTATTTATTTCTTGTATTGAAGTTACTGTAAGAAATTTATTTTTTTATTTTATGATTATTAGTCCCATTAATTCTTTAAATAGTTCTGGAATATATTGAATTACAAATACTTTTATATGATCATGACTATTATTACCAATTTCCACATTATCAGTATTTATTAAAGAAACTTTTTATATTTCTAATGAAAAAAATATAAAAAAAGAATTTTATTATCAATTATCCTTTTATATTATATTTGTAACAGTAATAATATTAATTTGGATTATTTTTATTCCTATAAATCCTATTTTTATAAAAGATGTTATGGGAGTTAAAAATGAATATTATGATGTAGCAAAATTAGTATTAATCTTAATTCCTTTTTATATATTATTTTCATATAGCAATATTATTGATTCTATTTTTATAAGAAATGGAAAAATTAACTTATATTGTATTCAAAGTGTTATTGTAAATATATTAGTTTATCTTATATTCTATATTTTATGAATATTGAATATATGAATACCAACATTAGAAAGTATATCTATTATGTTTGGCATAGGAATGCTTTTTCACTTTATTATAGATATTTTTCTATTTTATTTATATTTAAATAAACAGAAAATAATAAAAATAAGAAGTTATAGACAAAGACATAAAAATATTTTTTAATTTTGAATAAAACTAAAATTGTTTTATATTTTACGTAGTGATAAAATTTACTTATATAACTTTCAAAGGAATTATTTATGGAAAAAAATATTAAAAAAATATCTTTATTAACTTTAGGAGTTATATCAATTGCATCATTGCCCATATCTTCTATTAGTTGTGGTTCTCAAACCCAAGAAAATAATGAAAGTTATTTTCATGATGCAAATATTAGTTCATTTAGCAATCTTGAAGCAAAAATTTTAAATAAAGAAAAAAGAAATTTAAATAAAGAAGTTTATATTACAGATATTACAAAACAGTTTGGAGATAAATTCAAATATCCAAGTTGAAATTATAATTATGAACAAAATTCAAATTATATTCAAAATATAGACAGTCAAGAGATTAATGCTTTTGACCTTGTCATGAATGAAAAGGTTACATATATAAATGATTCAGGTTCTCAAGTAGAAACTATATATTCTAATCCAGATTTTATTTTAAGTGAAATTAAAAATAATCAATTAAAAAAACATCCAGCAGCACTTACTCAATATAAGAAAAATGTTTCTGATGATGAAGAAGCTGTAAATAAATTTTTTTCAATTCCTACAAAAGTCACAGGAATTACATCATTAGGTTTATTTGCTCCAGCTGGTGAAATAATTACTTTACAATTTTCTCAAGAAACATTAAAATCCTTGATTGATAAGAAAATTAATAATATTCAAATTATCATTAATGCAGGATTTTGAAATACAAGTACTGATATTAATGATTCTGGTAAAATGTCTACTAGATATCCATACATTAAAACAGTTTTTTCAATTAATAATTTAGATGAATTAAAACAAAATAATGGAATATTTAAATTTGGTTCTCCTTTTGGTGGAACAATATCAATTAAAATTAATGGAAGGGTAACAAGTAATTCATCAAATTTATTTTATAAAACATATGATAATTTAAAATTCAATGTAAAAGGTGCAACTGAAATGTTGTCATATTATCATGGAATAACTACTAGAGAAGAGTGAAATGATCAAATAGCTAGAATTAATAATAATGAATTAACTTCTCCAGCAATGTGTATCGATTTTGCTTATGCTTCTATGAATCTTGCTTCAACCGGAACTGATTTAAATGATAAAGGAATTGAAACTCCTATTTTTGGTAAAAAGAATTTAAAAGATATTATTTATCCTCATGAAGTTGTAGAAAAATGAACATCATTTTTATTTTTTAGTGAATATTTTGCATCAAGAGATCTAAGAAATAATGTAACTAAAATAGATTTTGAAGTTTGTGATGATATTTGAGGAGGAGCTGCTGCATGAGGTGGTGGAGATATTTTTTATATTGATAATGGATGAGCTGGAGGAGCGTTTTTATCAGGAATAGAAAAACCTTGAATTATAAAAAATAATTGAGGAGTATTCCATGAAATAAACCATAATTTCTCTCAAGATAGTGCTTTATTCATGAGGCGTACTCATGGAGAAACAAATATTGTAACTTTAGCTGCTTTGTCATTATTAAATGATGGTGGAAGATGAAGAAATATTTTGAATTTAACTAGCGAATATGATATGTCGGGTTGAATGTGGTTAGAAAATATGTATAGTACTATTGCAGAAATTATAACTACAAAAGATGGCAATGGAAATTTGGTTAAAAGAAATCCTGATAATTATAGACCAAATGGTGAATATAGTCTTCAAGCAATCTTTTTATATATGTTAGGAACATATAATTTTACTAATTATATTAGATATGACATTAGCAATAATCCAAATGATGGTGGTTTTAAAGAAATTGTAGAATTATCAGATTATTTTCAATTAGATTTTTGACCAGCATTTCAAAATTTTTTCCCAATATGAAGTGATAATGAAACTGATAGCAATGATAATGTAATTAATCATGATCGTCAACCAGCATCATATGAAGAAGCATCTGATGAACAAAAAAGAGAAATAGATCGTTTAAAATCTTCATATAAATCTTTTGATTTTATTGGCAATATATATGCTTGTGGAGCTTATTTATATAACAATGTCACAGGTGAATATGATTATACAAATGATATGCAAGCTCCATATCAAATTATTGCAGGAAAAGATTACGTATTTGATTTTCAATATGGAATAGATTGAGTTAATAATAATTTTTCATGATCAAAATTGGAATTTGATCCTACAACTAAATTAGGAGGAAAATTATCTCTTGATCCAACTAATAATAAAAAATTAATTTATAGTCCTAATAAAAATGCAATTGATCAAATTGATGAATTTGATATAGCTATTATTCCTGATGATTTTCAAAATAAACCTTCTAATTATGTAAGTAAATACAAATGAAAAATAAAAATAAGACAAGTAGTAAATGAACCAATTGTTAGTGTTTATAAAGAACCACATACTCCATATGGAGAAAATAATAGTAATAGTAAATTTAGTACTGATGTCCAAGAATATTTGCAAAATCCAGAAAATATTCTATATGAAACAATATGAAATCCAAGTGAACCATTTTTATCAACAGATTATTCTATTAATGCATGAAATAGAACTAAAGTTAGTTTTACTTTCATTGCTCCAGAAAAAGGTGAATATCAATTTAATATTAAAACCAAAGGTAAGGCATATATTAGTTTAAATAATCAAAAAGAAGCTTGATGATATACAGATGTACAATTAAATAATCAAAATGACAATAGTGAACCAAAAATAATTGATAAAACATTAAATTTAGAAAAAGATCAACCTGTAATATTTGAAATCTTTTTGACTAATTCATATTGAAATGTTAAATCATTATTAAAATTTAATGCAATCAATTTAGATAACAACCATTCTTTTAATGTAATTAATTATGCAATTAGCCCTTATGCTCATGAATTAAATAATAATGTTAGTCAATTTTTATATGATTCGAAATATAAATATCAAAATAGAACTATTGATTATAATGACTTTAATACAAATTTATTTGGATTAAATGTTTCTCGTGATGTTACATATATTAATAAGGAAAATTATACTTTTAATAACTATATATCAAATGGCGGGCAAAACGGATCAGAAGAAGTTGATCAGAAATTAAAAAATAAAGATAAGTTAATTTTTGAAGATTGATCAAATGATGCTCCTTTCAATTTTTCAGTAGATGTTGATTTTAATAAAAATTCTCAATTAGGTGGCTTAGTGATTCATCATCGTTTAGATAATCATTATGATGGGAGACCAACAGATGTTGAGATAATATTAAATGGGGAATCCATTTATAAAAATAAATATGGAATTAAATTTAATGATCGAGGTAAAGATCAATCATTAATATTATTTGATCAAATTGTAAATATTCCTGAACAATCAAAAATGACTATTAAATTTGTTAATACCTCTTATAGATGTATTACACTAGATGCTATAGAATTTATTGGCGAAAAAATTTATGATGTTAATAGAATAATTCCTATTCAAGATCCTAATATCACTGTTTCTAATAATTGAAAATTATTAATGAGCAATCCTGAAATAAATATTTCTGATGTTAATAATTCATATATTATTTCAAATACAAAAAATGATTATATTGAATTTAATTTATATGCTCAATCATTTGATATTGTAGGTCAAAAAAACATGGAAAATAGTATATTTGATTTATACATTAATGATAAATTTATTGCATCAATTGATACTTCAAACATTTCTAGAATTGATAATGCTATTTTATATAGTTATAATAGCCAAGGTGAAAAAGGAGAATTAATGAAAATAAAAATAATTAATAAGATTAATAAACCTTTAATTATTGATTATTTTCAAACATACGGAAATATTGTATATACAAAATAAATCAATTAATAATTTTTTAAAATTAATAGTTAATTTTTATGTTATATTTAAATTAAGTATTACAAAAATGTTACATTAGGTGAAATATATGTCAAGAATTAATAGTAAGAAACAAAAAAGAAT
>CASDWL010000075.1 GCA_949284615.1 uncultured Mycoplasma sp. | reverse complement strand
TTATTATCTAAATTATCTTCTGGCTGATCTAAAAATAAATCTTGATTTAATGATCGATTGAATTTATATTTCAAACCATAAATTGATTTTTGACCTAATGATAAGGAATCATAATCTTTTTCTTCTTGTCCAAAATCCACAATTATTTTAGTATTATCTTTTATTTCTCTTGCGATACAATTTTTAATTTTTTCTTCATTAAACTCTTTAATACCATTTTTAGATAATGATTTTAATCATTTATCAACATCATCTCTTGAACTCCCTGGTGAATGAAAAATTATTTTCAGAATTTCTACTTTAGATTCTTCACTTAGTATTATTTTTTCATCTATTTTAAATCTTAATGCATCTTTTTGATTTAAATCATTCTCTATTTCTAAAACAATTTCTTCTGATATTAATTTTTCAAAATTTTTTATTAAATTATGAACATTTTGAGCCAAATTTTTAAAATGATTTTTAGCAGCTATTTCATAACTTTTTAAACCACTAGTAGAATAATTATCATTTTTAATATTATCAATTACTTTCTTGTATGACGTTGAAAATAAATTAGTTGTTTTTATAATTTTTTCAAGAATTTGTTTTCTTGCCATTAATTCATTTTGTAATTTTTCAATATTAGTGTAAGTGCTTTGAGACAATTGATTAACATTATTTTCAAAAGCTAAATTCTCAATAATTTGATTTTTATCAAATGTTTCTATTCTCTTTAATTTCGATTTAAATTCATCTATTGAATTTATAAATATTTTATATTCGTTGATTTCATTATCAATTAATGATTTGATTTTGTTATTTTTATAATCTAATTTAGTTATTAACATTAATTTATCTTGATTATCTTTTAATTGATTCATTTTAAAGGCATTAGATCAATTAATATCATTATTTTCTTTTAAGTTATTAACATAATTCATTGAATTATATAAATCTCTTATTTTCAATATAAAATTTTCAACACTACTTGAATTATAAACTTGTCTTTTTATATAATTAAATTTGTCATTTTCAATATCTTTAGCACTAGTCAAATCTCTTTTTATTAAATCATCTTGATATATAACATCATTTCTTGTTTCATAATCTTGGATTTTTTCTTTGTTTTTCTTTTTTACTAATTGGGAAAAAGAAATTTCTTCATTACTAAACTTAATAGCTTTTTCAAATTTTAAGTTGTATTCTTCTAATGCTTTAATAACAGAATCTGAAATATAATGATTTTTTAATCCAGCTAATAAATCAAATAAAGTTGATTTACCTCCACCTTTTGGTCCAATAATAACATTAATCCCTTTAGAAAAATTTAAAATTATAGGTTCACTATTAAAACTATTAATATTTTTAAATATTATTTGTTTAATCATCTATTCTCCTTTTTGTATAATCTTTATTTTTATGTAATGCTTTTTTTAATTCATTAAAACTAATATCTTGCATATCATCTATTATTGTTACCAATCTTTTTACTTGAGGATAACTATCTCATTTGTGAGTATCAGAAAAAGCTACAATAGATGTTTGAATGTCATCATGTTTCATCACATTTAAATAATTGTTGTAATTTTCATTTGATATTTCAATAGCATCATATTCAATTTGAATTAAATCTTCATATTTAAAATGATCGCTTTTTCCAACATGAGCAATTTTTATAGTTTCAAATTCTGAAAAAATCTCATTACATTTTTTTAAACTTATTCCCCTTTTAGGAATTTCATAATTTGCTATTTCACTTATTTTAAGTAAATCTTCTTTAGATAAATCTTGATCAAAAACATAAATTAAATTTGCTATTTGTCCATCTAATCGCACTACATTTGCTTCAATCGCAGGTAATAATAAAACATTTGCAGTTTTTGCAAGCTTATGAGCTTCTAAAAAGAAATTTACATCTAATTTATTATGATCTGAAAAAGCTGCAATTTGAACTTTGTTTTCTATTAATTTATTAATTGAATCATATAATGATATTCATTTAATACCATCACCATTTGATCTTGAAACAAATGAGTGTAGATGTAAATCTACTTTTATTTTCATATTACCTCATTTGAATATAAATGATTGAGTATTCATCGAGTACTATTTTGAATCAATAATATTATTACAATATATTTTTCAAAATGAAGTACTCCTATTTGAATACTCATTTTGTATTTTAGCACAATTTATAAATAATAAAAATCTAATTTAATTTTTTATATCAGTAATTTTAAAATTTTTATTTTCTTTTCTTGCTTCAGATAATTTTTTAATTAATTCTAATCCTGCAAGAGTTGAATGATCCATTAGAGGCGATTTAAGATCTAATGAATTAATAATTTCTATTTCTTTTTCTGATAATTCAAAATCAAAAATATCTATATTTTCTTTCATTCTTTCTTGATTATTTGATTTTACTAAAACGACTACATCTTGTTGTATTAATCATCTTAAAATAACTTGAACCACAGATTTATTTTTATTCTTAGCTATAGCAACTAATTCTGGGTTATTTATTATTTCTTTAATTCTTAAAGCACCACCTAATGGTGATCATGCTTCAACAACAATATTATTTTTATGACAAAATTCAATATGTTCTTTTCTTTGAATTAAGGGATTAATTTCTACTTGACTAACCATTGGTTGAATTTTTGCATGTCATAATAAATCAGCCAATCTTTCAGTGCTAAAATTAGAAACACCAATTGCTTTGATAACTCCTTTTTCATATAATTCTTCCATTGCTCTTCATGAACCATAATAATCACCATATGGTTGATGGATTAAAACTAAATCAATATAATCTGTTTGTAATTTTTTTAATGATTCTTCAATAGATTTTAAAGTTTTTTCATAACCTATATTATCAATTCAAATTTTAGTAGTAATAAATAATTTAGATCTATCAATACCACTTTGTATAATAGCTGTTCCAACTTCTTCTTCATTTAAATATGATTGAGCTGTATCAATATGAGTATATCCAAGATTGAAAGCATTAATTGTTGCTTCAACACAAATACTTTTATCTACTAAATATTCTCCATATCCTATTTGAGGAATCATTGCACCTGTTATTAATTTTAAATTTTTCATATTAACTCCTTTATTTAAATTTAAATAACTATGATAACATAATTAAATTAAAATTTTTATATATTAAAATTTCATATAAAGTTACCAAAATG
>CASDWL010000074.1 GCA_949284615.1 uncultured Mycoplasma sp. | reverse complement strand
TTATTAAGTGTTGCGATTGTAATTACAATTTGGGAAACCCATTATGGGTTTTTGTTATTTTTTATAATTTATAATTTATTTATAATATTGATAATAAAATCTATATTTTGATATTTATTGATATTTAATTTACATTATTTAATTAATAATTTGTAAAATATAAATAAAAGCAAAAATTTGAGGTATAAAATGAAAAAAGCTATAAAACAGAAGTTGTTAAATTTAGTTACAATTGATCCAAAAGATTATTGTGTTAAAACACATTTGGATGCTAAACATATTGATATATTAAGTTATGTTAAAAAAGAAGTTTTTTTATCATTTTTAAATAAAGAAGTTTCGCAAATAGAAATTTCAACAGCTTCTGGAGTGGTAATTTTTGAAGATGAGCTTTTAAAAACAGAAAATATTAATGAATTTGAAAATGTTGTATTAAACAATGGATTTGAAATGGACGAAGTTGTTTCAAAGTATTTGACTAAAAGTTTTGAAAATAACAAAAAGAAAGCTATAAATCATTTTCTAAATGAGATGAAATCATCTAAAAAAACTTTTATAAGTTTAAATAGAAATGCAAAACAATACTATAATGATACATCTATTTGACCTCTTCATATTGCTTATCAATTTATTAAAGGGAAAATAAGTGATGATTTTGTAGTTAAAGCACCTCTTGTAATTCAAAAAGTAGAAATTGTAGAAGATGGATCAAAATTATTTTTAAGAAGAATAGATGATGATATTATCATTAATGAAAAATTAATGGTTATTATGAATAAACAATATCCTAATCATATTTCCTCAGATGAATTATTTAAAATAGTTCCTTTTGAAGAAACAATCAAAAAATTAGAATCAATGGTTGGATATGAAATATCACATGAATCTTCAGTTATTAATTTTATTAATGAAGATAATAAAACTTTATTGCAGAATTATACAACTCTTCAAATTGAACCTTCGGCAGTATTAGGTTTCTTTGTTCCTGGTGGATCAGCATTGAAACAAGATTTAGAAAAAATTATTGAAATGAATGTTGATCCTTTTGAATCTCAAATAGAAGGAAAAAAACCAAATTCAGTTGAATTTAAATCAAATAAATATTATGAGGATAAAGTTGTTAAAAATCCAGATATTTTAGAATTGGGACATCCATTAAATATATTCCAAAAATATGCAGTAGCTTCTGCTTTACAACAATCTACATTAATTTACGGTCCTCCAGGGACAGGTAAATCTGAAGTTATTTCAAACATAATTGCCAATGCTCTTATTAAGGGTAAAAATGTTTTAATGGTTTCAGAAAAAAAAGCAGCTCTTGATGTTATTACAAGTAGAATTAAGTCTTTAAATCAATTTACATTGTATTTATGTGATAATAGAAAAAGACAAGATTTTTATAAAAAAATTGATTCTTTAAATAATTTGTTAGGAACTCAATGATATCGTGAACCATCTAGATATTCAAGAAATGCTCAAATAGAACCTTTAAAAATAGAATCAAATGAATTGATGTTTTTTAGCTATTATTTAGATTGATATAAAGAGTTATTAAAACTTGTTAATAAACATTGAAAAGTGGAAGATTATCAAGATGAAATATTTGATTTAGATTATCAACAATATCAAATAATTAAAAATGAATTAGGTGAACAAATTGTTTCTGAATGACTTGTTAGTTTTGATATTGATGGAACAGGTAATACAACATTGTATGAACAAATTCATGAATTATTGGTTGAGTATAATATTGCCAAAATTGATGATTTTTTCAAAGAATATTTAAAATTTAAAAAATTTGTTAAAAAATATAAATTTGAAGAAACAATGTCTTCAACTGAAACAACAAAACAAATTCAAAAAATTAAATCTAAAATTGCTAAAAATCTAAAATTAGTTGAAGGATTTTTATTAGGCGGAAAAAAATTAGTTTCTATTTTTGAAAATTACAATATTTTTGTTGAAAAATATAAAAATTTAGCTGAATATATTGAATTTGATGAAAAATCTCAAAAACAAAAAGAATCATTTTTAAATCTAATTGAAGATTTTCAAATTTTTAGTAAAAAATTATTTTCAAGAAAACCTGAATGAAGAGAGTTGTCTAAAAAAGATCTTGTTGCCAAAGCTAAAAAATATCAAAATTTTAATGAAAAATATAAAAAAGAATTATCTAAAAACAATTGATATTTATTTTTAGATGATAATTATAAAAAACTGGATAAATTTTTAGAAAATTATGAATTATTTAAAGATGAACCATCAAAAGCTGAAATAATTTTTGCTGAATTTGTTGTTAATAACAAAGTTATTAATGATATTAATCAATGTGAATTGCCTATTAAATCTATCAAAGATAATTCAAAAAATATTAAAGAAATTATCACAATGTTTAAAGAATATAGTCAAAGAGAAGATGTTCTTGAATATGAATATGTACAAGATTTAATTAAATTCATTGAATTAATTAAATATGATGAAGGATTTTTAACTGATTTATATAATGTTCGTGAAATTTTTGATTCTACAAATATGAATATATATAAAGAGTTTTCATGATTATCATTACCTTATATTAAAACTTTATATTTAGAAAATTTTGTAATGTTTGATCTAAAAAAAGTTGGATTAATTATGCAACATATTTCATCGCCAATTAATGATGAACAATTTAATAAATTAAAGAAAATTGCTTTATGAAATGATATTATCAAAAATAATCCTATTTTTTCTGATGTAAAAGGAATTAATTTACAATATATAATTCAACAATTAAGAAGAGAAGAAATGAGATCGGCAGCCATTGTTGAAGAATTAATATTTAAAAAATATATTAATTCTTTAAGAACATATTTGATGAAATTATCTAAAGAAGAAAAAGATGAAGTTGCTAATGTTTTAAGAATAGCATCTTCAGGGAGTTTGCCTCCTATTCCTCAATTTGTTAAAAAATATTATTCTTCATTAAAGAAACTATTCCCTGTTTGGGTGGCAAATCCTGATAATGTTGCTGATATGATACCTTTAAATATGGATGAATTTTATTATGGTATTTTTGATGAAGCATCTCAGATGGCTATTGAAAGAGCTTATCCTTTAGTATGAAGAACAAAAATAAAAGTTGTTTCAGGTGATGATAAACAATTAAAACCAACTTCATTCTTTGCTAATAAATCAACAAATCAAGATTATGATTTAGATGATTTTGATTCAGCAGAATCATTACTTGAAAGAGCTAAAGTGTCATGATGAAATGAATTTCATTTAAAAAATCACTATCGTTCAGAAACAAAAGAATTAATAGAATTTTCAAACAAATTCATTTATCATAATAAATTAGAAGTTGCAACTAAATGTGGAATAACTGAAAAAGGTATTGAAGTTATCGATGTTAAAGGAACTTGAAATCAAGTTAATAAAGAAGAAGCTGAAAAAATTATTGAATTATTAAATAAACATTATAAAGATTATGAAAAAATATTGATTATTACATTCAATGCAAGACAATCATTATTACTTGAAAATATGTTAATTGAAAGAAATTCAACATTTGATGATTTATTAAAAGAAAAAATTGAAAAAAACAATGTAATAATTACCAATTTAGAAAATGTTCAAGGTAATGAAGGTGATCTTGTTATTTTATCAATTTCATATGGTAAAAATACTGATGGTATTGTAAGAAATAATTTTGGTCCTTTAAATTCAAAAGGTGGTTCAAACCGTTTAAATGTTGCTATCACAAGAGCCAAATCAAAAATGATTGTTGTTAAATCATTAAAAGGTAATGATATTAAAGTTGCTAATATCAATAACAAAAATGCTATTATCTTTAAAAAATTTATTGAATATCTAGATGTATTAAAGAATAATCAAACAATTGAATTAGTAAATAGTGAAATGGAAAATATAGATTCAATTAATGAAGGAACACAAGAAATAGATTTAAATGGATCTCATAATAATGATGAAAATAGTCTAGAATTTACTTCTGATATTATAAAAAGCATTTATGCTGATTTAATTAAAAATTTAAGTTCATCAAAATATGAAATTAATATTGATTATAAAGTAGGTACAAAAAATATTGATTTTATTATTATTGAACGTAAGAAAAATAAAATTATTAAAGCAATATTGGTAGAACCATGAAAACACAATAGAACTATTAAACAAATGATGGAAGAAATAGATCGTCAATATTTCTTAGAAGATCGAGGATATAGCACATTTAAAATAAATGAATATGAGTGATATGTTGATAAAGCTAAAGTTATTGAAAAAATTAAATCTTCACTAACAGATAAACAAAATAATAATTTAGATTATATTATTTGACAATCAGAAAAATAATTCATAAAAATTTCAAGTATTTAATACAATATTATTAAAATTCATTAAATAATATTTTGATACAACAATAATGAAAATTAAAGGAGATATTTATGTCTAAAAAAGAAAGTATAATAAAATTAAATAAAATTAATGCTGAATGCTCTACATGTTCAAAAAAACATGAATTGCTAACTACAGCAAATGAAGTTACAATAGATGTGTGTTCAGGATGTCATTCATTCTATACAGGAGATAATTCTGTTGCTAAATCAACAGGAAGAATTGAAAGATTTAAAAGAAGAGCATCTTCAGCTATTGCTTCTAAAAAATAATAATATTATTTTGTTTTTATAATAATTATGATATTGTGATTGTCATTGTAAAAAAAATTTAATAATTAGATATTAACTTTTATTTTATTTATAGTTTTAAACTAATATAAAATCATGATAAATAAATATAGTTTAACTTTACATAATGTTTCAATAAATTTTTTATTTAAGGTTAAATTAAATGAATGAATTTAAGTAGTTCACTAATTTTATTATCTTTTTGTTTTATATAATTTTCTATGTCATTAGTATCTATTTTCTTTTTGTCAGTCTTAATTTCTAAAGCCTCAACAATTGATTGACCTAATCAACCATCAAATAAATCTCCAAAATAGGTTTTTTCTATATCTTCATAACTTATTCCATCACAAACATAAGATTCTATAATTTGTTTGATTTTAGAATATGTAAACATGTTATTTGTTTTTTTAAAATATGTTCTATTTGCTCAAGCTGTTTTGTAACTTTTATCATTTAGAAAATTTTCTAGATTCGAATCAAGATTTTCTAAATCATAATTATTAATAATTTTATTATTAAGAGGATTTTTAATAAAATCTATTTCTTTTTCTCAATTTGAATAATCTCAAATTTCTTTAGAAAATTCTAATAGTTTTTTAGATCTTATATTTATTTCATTGCAATCCCATTTTTCTATATTATTTTGTTCAAAATATTTGTTTAATGGAAAATTGTCTTTGTCAAGCATTTCTTTTCTTTTTGTATAGAAGGGTTTATTTGAATATTCAGAATTATGAGCTGTTAAAGTTAAATTTCCTAAAGTGTGAAGTTTGTTTTTTATTTCTTCTTCCTCTTCTGGATTAAAATTATGATTTTCTCTATATTGTTGAGGTAATATATGATCAATAGTTAAGTTTTCATCTTTGATGTTTTCTTTAATATTAAAAGTACCTAAACGATATAAAAATAAATGAGTTATTTTTTTATTTCCTCCAGTATACAGATCTTCATTTTTATCAATAATAGATTTCTTTAACTCTTCAAAAGATGGCATTCTATATTGTCTATCTTCTTCATCATCAGAATTGAATTTAAAAAATAATTCTTTATAAGTATCACCTTGATTAATTTCAATTGCAGGGATTTTTCTTGTGATTACTTTATCAGCTAATTTAACAAATGTTCTTCTATAAATATAGCACTCTAAAAACATTAACATTTTATTTATATTGTCTTTTTGTTCCTCATCTATATATATTTTTTCATTTGCTATAGTACTATTTTTTTCTAGTATACGGATAAGTAAAACAATAAAAGTGTTAAGTTTATTTTTAATTAAATTCATTGGTTTTTCAAATATTTCATCTTTTCATTCATCATTAAAAAAATATTTATAATATATAGCGAATTTTTTTAATTTGTTAAATACATTTTTAGCTGACAATTCTTTTAAACCATAATATTCTTTTTGAAAATATTTATATAAGTTTTCTTCTTTGATCAAAACTTTGTTTTCATGTGCAATAAAGAATTTTATTAGATCGTCTTTATTATGTTTTTTGTTTATAGATTTTTCATTACTTTTATTATTTGGATCTAAAAAATCACTAAAATTTGTTAATTCATCATTGTATTTTTG
>CASDWL010000073.1 GCA_949284615.1 uncultured Mycoplasma sp. | reverse complement strand
TGAAAAGTGTATAATTAATTTAAATATTTTTAACAATTAATTTATAATTAATAAGATAGATTTTATGAAAGTCAATTCTAAAAATGAAGGTTTAAAAAACCTAGAAAACAATATGATAAATCAAAACAACATCACATATTGAGAATTTTTCAAATCAAATAAGAAAAAATTATTTTGATTGATTATTGCATCATTCTTTTTTGCTTTTGGTTCTACTTCATTATTAACAAAAGCTGCTACTATTCAAACAGGATTGTCTGCAATTTCTATGACAATATCTTTGATAGTGCCTGTTACTAAACCTTATTTAAATTTTATTTATCTTTTACTTAATGTTCCATTAATAGTGATATTTTGAAAAAAAGTTAAAAAACAGTACATATATGCAACATTAACATTTTTATTAACAAATGCTATTTTTGGATTTTTTATAGGTTTTGATTTTGGAACATTAATAAATGGAAAAGAAATGAGTTTAGATTGATTAATAACTCAATATGTCTTAGTTTTTTGTCCTCCTACAGATTATTATGAAAGTTTGTATGCAAGTGAAAAAGGTATTAATAATGTGATGACTGTAAATTTATATGATTATACTGGATGATTAGAAAACCAAATGAATACAAATGCATCAAGTGGTCCAGTGGAATCTATTTTGAATACAATTAGCAAAGGGAAAACATTAGGTGTACAAAAAGGATGACCAATATTTGTCTATTCATTAGCAGCAGTCGGATTATTAGGGGTAGCAGGAGCAATTTCTTGAAAATGTGGGGGTTCTACAGGTGGAACAGATATTATTGCATATTATTATTCAACTAAAAAAAGAAAATCAATTGGTTCTTTAACAATGCTTGTTGGAGCAATAATTGTTTCAGTGTCATTAATTGTTCTATGATCACTTTCATCATTTGCACCAGATAGTATTAAAAATAATATTAATGGATTTGAATCGTTATTTAGTCTTCAAACTTTATCATCAGCATTATATGTTGTTTTATATGGGAAAATAGTTAATACTATTTATCCAAAATATGAAAAACAAATAATAAAAATTGATACAGTTAATTTAGAATTAATTACTAATTTTTTAAAACAAATTCATTATAATCACCCATACAAAATTCATACTTTAACTAGTGGTAAAACAGGACAAAATATTTATTCAATTGAAACTGTTGTTCTTGTGCTTGAAGCTGAAGATTTAATTAAAAAAATTAAGACAATTGATCCTACAGCTTGGGTATCAAAAGTTGATGTTAAAAAAATATATGGTAAATTTGATTATTCAAAAGTAGAATAATTTTCAAATATATCTTATATTTCATGATAAAAAATATATCTTATATTTCATGATAAAATTTGAATTATCTATGGAAAATAACAATCAAAATACAACTATTATTAATAAACCAGATTCAATAAAATTAAATAAAAGATTTGATACAAATTATGAAGGTTTTTTTAAATATATAGTTCAAAATTGAAAAAAAGTTTTGATTATTGTTGTTTGTTCTATTTTCTATTCTTTTGGACAAGTTCATTTTATGATGAAAGCCGGATCAGTTTTAGATGGAGTAGAAGCTATATCAGTATCAATGGCTTATATTTTGACAGTTTTAAAACCTTATTTAACTATTTTATATCTTGCTCTTAATATCCCTTTAATTGTTTTTTATTGAAGAAAAATTAAACGTTCTTTTATTGTTACTACCTTAATTTTCTTATTTTTCAATGCTTTATTTGGATTTATTTTTGGAGTTCAACCAGTTGAAGAATTTATTAGTCAAAAAGTTATTGTTATAATGGAAGATGGTTGAGTTGTTCAAGCAGCAAATAATGGTACTACTAATTATGTAAATGCAGGTTGACCTGTATTTGTTTATGTTATTTTAGCTGTTGCATGTTGTTCGCCCTCTTCAGCTATTGTATGAAAATTAGGAGCTTCAACAGGTGGAACTGATTTAATTGCTTATTATATTTCTTACAAATATAAAAAACCTGTAGGATCATTTTTAATATTAGTAGGTACATTAATGGCAACTATGGGGATATTATTTTTATATTTATCAAAAAAATTTATGCCAGCAAATATAAGTTTAAACATCAATGGATTTGATAATATTTTAGGTTGTCAAACATTTGGTACATATTTATACATTTTGCTTAATGGATTTGTAATAAATTTAATTTATCCTAAATATCAAAAAGTAAGATTAAAAATAGATACAAGAAACTTAAAAGAGTTAACCGACTTTTTTAAATCAATTAATTTTTGACATCCATACAAAATCGTAGAATCAATAAGTGGTTATAATAAAAAGACAATATATTCAATTGAATCAGTTGTATTGCTATTAGAATCAGATGATATTGCCAAAAAAATCAAAGATTATGTTCCTGATGCCTGAATTTCAGTTGCACCTATATCAAAAATATATGGTAGATTTGACTATTCAAAAATAGATTAATTATAAAATTTGTAAGCAAATCTTTCTTTTCCATTAATATCTTTTACCAAAGAATAATTATTATCAATAAATCATTGAGCATTTATAGGATTTATTTCTAAAATAATTAAGCCATTATCATTTAAATGTTTATGCAAATTGTTTTCAATTAAATCATAAAAATATAAACCATTATTTTTTGCAAACAATGCTTTTCTAGGTTCATATTTTAAAACAGATTTTTCTATATATTTTCTTTCGTTTAAACTTAAATAAGGTGGATTAGAAATAATAACATCAAATTTTTTATTAATTTTCTCAAACATATTTGATCTTATTACTTGATTTTGTAAATTGTTAATTTTCATATTAATCAATGTTTGTTTTATAGCAGATTTACTTATATCTGATTGAATAATATCTAGATTTGGAAAATATTTTTTTAAAGCAATACCAATAAAACCTGATCCGCACCCTAAATCCAGAATGCTTGAATAATTTTTTTTGTTTTTTATTAATTTAATTGCTAGTAAAATTAATTCTTCAGTTTCATATCTTGGAATCAAAACTTTTTTTCTTAAATTAATGTGAACATCAGCCATTTCAATATAACCAATAATTTTTTGAATTGGATAATTTCTTCAAAGCTTATAACTTTCAAAAAAAGAAATAGATTCTTTCAAATCATATCTTCTTTTTTCTAATAATAAAAGTTCTTTATTTTTTTTGTTTATCATTAATATTTATACAAGTCCTGCTTCTTTAATTTTTTCAGCTTGCTCTTCAGCTAATAAAGCTTCTATAATATTTTCTATTTTTCCTTCAATCACACTTTTTAATGAGCAAGAATAACCTATTCTATGATCTGTTACACGATCTTGTGGATAATTATATGTTCTTATTTTTTCACTTCTTGCTCCTGATCCTGCTAATTTTCTAAAAGAACTTTCTTGTTCTTTAATTTTTTTTCTTTCCAAATCATAAAGTTTAATTTTCAACAACTTTAAAGCAAGTTCACGATTTGCAATCTGACTTCTTCCTTCTTGCGATGAAGAAACAATACCTGAAGGAATATGAGTAATTCTAACAGCTGAATCAGTTGTATTTACAGATTGACCTCCAGCTCCTGATGATCTAAAAGTATCTATTTTTAAATCAGAATCTTTAATTTCTATTTCAACATTTTCATCTATTTCAGGTAATACTGTTACAGTAGCTGTAGATGTATGAATTCTCCCTTGAGTTTCTGTTGTGGGAACTCTTTGAACTCGATGAACTCCAGATTCAAATTTTAACTTTGAATATACATTTTCACCTTGAATAGAAAATATTATCAAAGAATATCCTCCACTATTTGCACTTGAAGAATCTATAATTTTAGTTTTTCATTTGTTACTTTCAGCATATTTAGAATATATTTTGTAAAGATCTCCTGCAAATATGTTAGCTTCATCACCGCCAGCAGCTCCCCGAATTTCAATAATAACGTCTTTATCATCATTTTCATCTTTTGGCAATAACAATAATTTCAATTCTTGTTCTAATTTCTCTAGAGATTTTTCACTATTAGCAATTTCTGTTTTTGCCATCATAATTATTTCTTCATCTTTTTCATTTAAAAGAATTTTAGATTCATTGATATTTTTCTTTAAATTTAAATATTGATCAAAAGCTATTACTATATTTTTAATATTATTAGCTTCTTTTGTTAATTTTGTATATTGTTTAATATTAGATAAAACATCATCTTTTTTAAGATTTTCTAATATTTCTTCATGTTTTTTCTTAATTTCTCAGAGAGAATCTTCTAATCCTTTTTCCATGTAAAATATTTTACTAAATTACAATATAGATTGCTTATATAATATAATTTTAATAAATTGTAGTAATCAAAAGGAGAAATATGCCATATATTATTAAAAATGTTAATGGAGAAGAAATCCAAAAAGGTGTTGTAATTAGTGATAACAAAAAAAATGAGGGGAATTTTGAAATTGATGGAAGTCAAGGAAAAGGAATTTCTTATGATGAAATTATGAAAATCAAATCATCTTATTCTCATTTAAATACTTTTAACAATCTAAATTATTTGAATGATAATGAAAGAGTTAAATTAATCAAAGAAATTGCTGAAGTAGATGAATTTTATGAAAATATTTGAGAAAGAACATTAATTGAATTAATGTTTATTACTAATTACTACATGTCTTTAATTTCTAATTTAAATTCATTTGAACAAATGTATAAAAATGGAGCTAAATTTGAATATTGATTTTCTAATAATGTGAAATATACAATGTTAGAAAAAATTAAAGAATTTTATATCAAAACATCAATTA
Organism: uncultured Mycoplasma sp.; assembly: GCA_949284615.1. Lineage (GTDB taxonomy): Bacteria > Bacillota_I > Bacilli_A > Mycoplasmatales > Metamycoplasmataceae > UBA710. The sequence continues at coordinate 2,570 of CASDWL010000073.1, read as the reverse complement.
TTTATGCTGAACACTCACCAATCAACATTTATGAAAAAGATGTAGAACAAAAAGCAAAAGAAATTGCTATCAAAATTGATAATTATCATCTAAAAGATGTTAAAGAATTATTAGAATCAAAATGAAATGAAACTCTTGTGAAATTCAATGAATGAAATGAAAAACAAGAACAAAAAAGAAAGGCTATGATTTTTGATTAAAATTATTTTATGTCATTTATGTCACTTAGAAATTATAAAGAAAAAAGTGTCCTTTTTGGTTTAGGAAATCAATTGGAATTAGCTGAAAAAGTAGCCGATAATTTAAAAATAAAATTAACACCAATTAATAAAACTATTTTCTCAGATGGAGAAATGCTAGTAAAATCTAGCGAAACTGTTAGAAATAAAAAAGTTTATGTTATTTGTAGTTTGTGCTCTCATGATGCTTTAGTTGAATTACTTCTTTTTATAGATTCATTAAAAAGAGCTTCAGCAACAAGTATTGTTGTTATTTCAACATATATGAGTTATTCACGTCAAGATCGTAAGGCTTCTCAAAGAGAACCAATAGGAGCAAAATTAATTGCTCGTTTATTAGAGATATCTGGAGTTAATAAATTAATCACTTTTGATTTACACAATCCTTCAATTCAAGGTTTTTATGATATACCTGTTGATGATTTAAGATGAATGTATCCTTTAACAAATTCTTTATTAAAAGAAGAAAAGAAAATGAAATTTACTATTGTTTCTCCAGATCATGGCGGAGCTGTTAGAGCAAGAAGATTATCAGAATTAATTGCAAAAGAAATTAAAATAGCAATTGTTGATAAGAGAAGAACAGGACCTAATGTTTCTGAAATAGTAGGATTGCTAGGAGATGTAAAAGATAAGAATTGTATAATCTATGATGATATCATAGATACTGGTGGAACCATTATTAAAGCTGCTAATTATTTAAAAGAAAAAGGAGCAAAAAAAGTTTATATTGCTGCAACACATGGTTTATTTTCAAAGGGATTTGATATCTTTGAAGATGCTAATTCAGTAGATATGGTATATATATCTGATTCATTGCCATCTGTAAGAAATATTAAATCTAAAAAAATAAAGATAATTTCTTTAGAAAATATGATTTCAAAAGCTATTGAAGTAGATTGAAATTCTGAATCTATGTCAAAATTATTTGAAAATAATAAAATTAAATAATGAAAAAATGAGAAGAAGTAACTTTTAATTATATTAATAATGAAGATATATACAATAGAATTAAAAAATATGTAGATTTTGTTTTGAAAGAAAATAAAAATTATAATTTAACAGGATTTAATGAAGAAAGTATATGATTAGATGGTATTTATCAATCAATATATTTATTAAACAATTTTATTTCTCAAAATGTTAAAAATATTAATATGTTAGATATTGGTGCAGGAGCGGGTTTTCCTTCAATACCATTTTATATCTTTAAAAATGATGAAATAAAATTAACTATATCTGAACCTCTTTTAAAAAGAGTTAAATTTCTAAACATGATCAAAGAAGAATTAAATATGAAAAATTTAACCATTATTCATAAAAGAATTGAAGAAACTAATTTAGAAGAAAGTTTTGATATTGTTTGTGCAAGAGCTGTAACAGATTTAAGAAAATTAATTGAAATATCTTCAAGATGTGGAAAAATAAATTGTCAATATATATTTTTGAAATCCAAAAATATTTACCAAGAGATTGATGAATCTCGACAAATAATAAACAAATTAAATATTAACAATTTAAAAGTGAAAAATATTGAATTAAATGATGGAAAAGAACACAATATAGTTTATTATACAAAAACTAAAAAAACGCCTTGTGATATCCCTAGAAAATGAAGTGAAATAGTTAAAAATAAGTTATAAAATATTTAATTGATGAAAAATAAAGTTATATTTCATATTGATGTAGATTCATTTTTTGTTGCTGTAGAAACTTGATTAAGACCAGAAATAAAAAATAAAGATGTAGCAATATCTAAAAAAAATTCTAAATCTATTGTTTGTGCTTTATCTTATTCTGCAAAAGAAAAAGGGGCTAATGTGCCCATGAAATTATATAAAGTTAAAAAAATTTGTCCTGATATTATAGTTATTGAACCAAATCATAATTTATATGAAAAATTTTCTAAAAAAATTTATAACTTTTTAAAAAGTTATACATTAAAAATCGAGGTTGGATCAATAGATGAATGATATTTAGATGTTTCACATTTAATAGATAAATATCAAAGTCCAAAAATGCTTGCATTAGAAATCCAAAATAAAATTTTAAAAAAATGAAATATTAGTGTATCTATAGGAATTTCATACAATAAATTTTTAGCAAAAATTTCTACTGAATTAAATAAACCCAATGGCATTACAATTACTTCTAGACAAGATATTCCGAATAATATTTGGCCATTATCTATAGATAAATATATTGGGATTGGAAAATCTTTATCAGTTAAATTAAAATCAATAGGAATTCAAAAAATTGAAGATCTTGCTAAAGCTAATAGCAAACAAAAAGTATTATTAAAAAATATTTTAAAAAATAAATTAGAACAAT
>CASDWL010000072.1 GCA_949284615.1 uncultured Mycoplasma sp. | reverse complement strand
TATTTTTTTTATTAAAAATATTACAATCAATATTAAATAATTTTTTTAGATGAGCAAAAGCAACTTCTGTTGATGTATTTATTAAGTATCTATTTTCATAATCATTAGGGCCATACATTTTATTTAAAATATTTAATAAAGCATTAATACTTCCATATTGATTAATATATGAATCTATAATTCTAATTATTTTTAAAAGAAATAAATATATTGAAAATTCCTGATTAATTTTTTTTCCAAAAACATATTGATTATAATCATTTCAAAATAACAACAACATTTCTTCTTGTAAAAAAATGTTATTAGTTATCTGCTTAAAATTTAATTTATATTTGTTAATTAAATTTATTATATTAGAGTTTGGGCTGCCATTTGATGCAATAAAAAAGTTTGATAAAATTTTTTCATTTTTATAAGACTCCTGACAAAAATTATTTAAAAATATCAATGATAATAAATTAGGATCTATATATATAATTTTTGTTTTTTCAATTGCAAAAAGAAATAATTGAGTACCTTCCATATTAAAACAAATTAAAAGATTTGCTTTATGTAATTTAGCGAATAATATATCTTTTCAAAAATAACGTTTAATTGATTTGTAGGAAACTTTCTTCTTATTATAAATATTTAGTGTCTTATTTCTTATATTATTGTTAACAACATAAGAGAAATCTTGAGAACCTAATAACTTAGTCAGTATTTTAGTAATACCATTAGATCTGTTAGAAATTGCAATTTTAGATTTTTTAGTTATTATTCTATTACTAAATAATTTATTACTTTCATCTACAAATATTTTTATTAATAAATCATTATCAAAAAAAGACAAATTATCTTCTTTGGCCATAGAAATATCATCAATATTTTTATCTATTTTGTTAATTATTTTGTCCAGTATTTCATTATTTATTTTTAATCCTTTGGAATCATATAAATTAATGTTTATTATATTTTTGTCAAATATGGATTGAGAAAGATGGATAGCTCCGAAAGGATTCACTTTTTTAATTGATGATAATATAAAACTTTTATCAAATCCTTCATAGTTATTAAAAGTTATAAATTTGATATTTTGATTATTTATTTTCATCAAATTGTTAATAATATTTATACAAATTTTAGATCCATCTGATGAAATGGCAAAATAATCATTATTATTTTTTATGTCTAAAATTTGTATAAAAATATCAATTATTTTTTTAATAGTAATAATGTTTATTTTTGAATATCCAATACCATATTTACCATATATAGAATTATCTACTACTGAAAGATTTGAATAAAATTCTTTGATAAAAGTATCTTTATTTTTCATTTTGTTTATATGTTTTTTTATTAATTTATCTTCAAATAATAAATCATTTCATTTTTTTATTTCATCATTAAAATTCATGATAAAAATATTATATAAATTAATAATTAACATTTACTCATATATTCTTCCAAAATTTTTTGAGCAGCTATAGCATCTTTTCTCATCTTTTTTTGTTTTATAGATAAATTCATATCTTTCATAATATGTTGTGATTTTAAAGTTGTGTATTTTTCATCAAATAATATTATTGGAATATCATTAATTTCTTTCTTTAATAAATTAAAAAAATTCATAGTAATTCTTCCTGTATTAGATAAATTGCCATTTATATTTTTTGTAATACCTAAAATTATTTTTTCAATTGGTTGATATGAAATAATTATTTTTTTAATTTCTTCAATTAAATATTTATAATCATTATTTTTATAGAAAATAATTTGTAAAGGTTGAGCAATAATTTTTAAAGGATCTGAAATAGCTATTCCACATTTTTTAGTACCAAAATCTATTGCCATTAATCTCATTATTCAAAATCATTTAAGTCAATTTTTGTGTCAGATACACCTTGTCAAATTAACTTATTACCTCCACCTTTTAAATTTAATTGTAATTTGTTCATAAAATTTAAAACATCATAATTTTTTGAGGTAATTATGACTAATGATTTCCCATTATTAAATTGTGTGGTTAAAAATATAATTTTTGTAGGATTTGATTCTCTTAAATTAATTGCACAATCTTTTAAATATTTTACATCTATATTATTTGAAAATAGTATGTCTCCTTTAGATGTAACATCAATTTTTATATCACTTATGTTAGCTTTAGTTTTGTTTAGAATTTTGATTTCTTCGCTAATTTTTTGGATAGATTTTTCTATTTGTTGAACTTTTTGATTTAAATCATTAATATCATCAAAATGAAATTTTAATACATTTTCTTTTATATTTTTTTCTTTTAGTAAATTGATATATTTTTTATATAAAGGATTATAAATATCCATTAGTTTTTTAATTTCGTTTGTGTAATAATTTTGTATTGTTTCAAATGAAGTTATAGCTCTTAATCTATATTTTCCAATTCCCTTAGATTCAACATTGATAATTTTAAAATCTTCTAAATCTTTAGTATATTCTACATGAGTACCACCACATAAATCTATAGTTATAGAAGGAAATTCCACAATTCTTACTTTATTAGTATCAAAATATTCACTCTCTTCAATAGTCATAATTGCATTTTTCTTTTTAGCTTCATCAATAGTAGTTTCAATATATTCTCTTTTTACATTTTTTTGGATAGCTTTTTTTACAAAATCTTCTATTTGTTGGATTTCTTCAATGGTTGGCTTGTGATCCAATGGAAAATCAAAAGTCAATCTATCTTGATTATTATCTGATCCTAATTGTTCTATATCTTTTCCATAAATTTTTCTTAAAGCAGCAAAAGTTAAATGAGTTGCGGAGTGATTTCTCATCAAATTTAATCTGTTTTTTTGATCAACAAACACATCAATAGTTTTGTTTGAGTCTATATTTCCTCTAACTAGATGAATATGATTATTGTTTTTATCTTTAAAAACATCTAATAATTCAATAATATTATTTTCTTGTTGTAAATATCCTTTATCATGTAATTGACCACCACTTGTGGCATATAAAGGAGTTTCATTCAATATTAAAAAATAATTTTCATTAGGTTTTGTATGTTGAATTGGTCCTGTTTTAGATAATAAATGTAAAATTTTTGCGCCTTTTTTCTCTAAATTATTATATCCTATGAATTTACTAATATTCTTGTTGATAGTAGATAGAGATTCAATTTGTATATCAAATTTATTTAAAATATTTTTATTTTTAGACTTATTAACATGTTCATCTTTTAATTTCTTTAACTTATCAAAATCTAAATCTAAGTTATTTTCTAACAATATATCATATGTCATTTCTATTGGAAAACCAAATGTTTCATATAACTTAAAAGCCACTTCTACATTAAATGACTTAGAAGTTGTATTATTAATTTCTTCCTCAAGAATCTTTTTGCCTTGATCTATTGTTTTTGAAAATATTTCTTCTTCATTTTTAATTATTTTTGAAACTAGTTCAATATTAATATCAAAAATAAGAGAATCCTTAACAATAGTAACTAATTCATGTAAAAAAGATTTTTTTGTTATATTAAGTTTTGTACCTGCATAATAAGCTCTTCTTATTAATCTTCTAATAATATAACCTCTTTGGGTATTAGATGGCATTTCTCCATCATTGATAGCATTTGTAATTGCTCTCATATGATCAGCAATTATTTTAAAATTTTTATTTATTAAATTTTGAATTGGATCTTTTTTAAAATAATTTTGAATATCATATTTTAAATTAGAAAATTCTTCAACTTTATGAATTATTGGTAAGAATAAATCAGTATCAAAATTTGTTGGGCCATCTTGTAATATAGATACTATTCTCTCTAAACCAGCACCAGTATCTATATTTTTTTGTTTTAATTCAATATATTGATCATTTCCTAAATTGTTATATTGAGAAAAAACAATATTTCATATTTCTATAAATCTATCATTTTCAATATCATTTGCAATAAGTTCAGGGCCTTTTTCATGATATTTACTTCCTCTATCATAAAAAATTTCTGTATTAGGACCACAAGGACCTGAACCTACATCTCAAAAATTTAAATCTCTTGAACCTGCTATTAAGTGTGATTCTGGATAACCTAAAGATATTCATTTGTCTCTAACTTCAATATCTTTTTCATAATATGTTAAATAGATTTTATTTTTATCTAATTCAAATACTTTTGTTATTACTTCATCAGCAAATTCAATAGCTTCATTTTTAAAATAATCTCCAATCGAGAAATTTCCTAACATTTCAAAAAAAGTATGATGTCTTGCAGTTATACCAACATTTTCAATATCATTTGTTCTAATACATTTTTGGGAATTCACAATTCTATTTGCAGGGGGTTTTTTCTTCCCTGAAAAATAATCTTTAAGAGTAGCAACTCCAGAATTTATCCATAATAAAGAAGGGTCATTGTTGGGAATTAATGATTTAGATTCTAAAAATAAATGTTTTTTGGAAACAAAATAATCTATTCATGCTTGTCTAATTTCTTTAGAACTTTTCATAGTTACTTGATGTATTAAAATAAATTATATTTTAAAATATATTTTGTTTTGTTAATATTTAAAAATTATCGTTAAAAAATTAATAATCAAATATAAAAGGTTGCTATGTCCAAATTAAATGTTAAAAATATTAGATATTTTAATAACATTCATATTGTAGATAATGGTAAAAATGTTATTAAATCTTATATAGGTGAAGATAAATATTATAAAAATAAGTTTTATGATGAAATTGTATGAATGATTAAATCGGAGAAATTAATTCCTAATAATATTCCTAAAATTCAGGATTTTTCATTGTCATATCACAATTTATGAATCAAATATGAGATGATTCAATACAATACATTGCATGAATCCTTTGTTCATAATAAAAAAATTAATTGAAAAAGTGTTGTTGATGCTTATTTTAAATTTATTAATGATTGTAAAAAAATAAGACCAAAAATTTTTATACAAGAAGATTGATTTAATAAAACAATAGATTTTTATTTAGAAAGAACATTAAATAATTTGTTAGAAATCAAGGATAAAGAAAAATTAAAAGGATTTTTTGAATATAACTATGTTTTTATAAATAACAAAGAATATCCTTCAGTTAAATCCATATTGTCATTATTAGAAGAAAAAATTAATAAATTAAGAAACAAAGAATTGCCAAGTGATGATATTTTTTATCGTATAGCAAATATAAATGATAAGAGAATTTTTTATACACATTTGGATTTAATTTTTGGAAATATATTTTATGATATCGAAAAAGAAACAATTAAAGTTATAGATCCTAGAGGATCATTTGCAGATTCTAAAGATTATGGCGACATATATTATGATTATGCAAAGATATATCAATCGATTTATGGATTATATGATTTTATGGTTGAAGATCAATTTAATATTGAAAAAACAGAAGAAAATCATTTTTACTTTAAAATAAATGAACCTAAAAATTTAAAATCAATTAGAGAAGAATTTTCAAGATTGTTACCTCAAAAAGATATTGATGTTATAAAACTATTAACTGCATTACAATTTTTTTCTATGACACGAGCTCATAGTGATAGTATTAATAGACAAATAATTCAAATATGTACAGGAATAAAAATGTTTTATGAAATATTAGAAGGGAAATAATATTGTGAGAAAAATTGTCATAACTGCAGCAGGTAGTAGTAAAAGATTTAAAAATCAAGGTATAAATATTCCTAAATATGAAATTATTGCAAATGGACATTCTTTATTTTATTGATCTCTTATATCTTTAAAGAAATTCTTTAATTATGCATTTATTTTCATATTTCAAAAAGATAATTTTGATAATGATTTTTTTGTATCAGAATTGCAAAAATTAAATATTCAAAAATATACAACAGTTCTACTTGAATCTGAAACTGAAGGACAAGCATCAACTGTAATGCAAGCATATAATGTTATTGATCCAGATGATGAAATATTAGTATTTAATATTGATACTCATATTAATCCTGAAGCATTAAATGATACAATTTTTTCTGATGATGGTTGCATAGTTACAACAAATGTCCCCGGAGATCATTGATCTTTTGCGAAAATTCAAGATAATTATGTAATTCAAGTAAGTGAGAAAGAAAAAATCTCTGATCATGCATCAGTAGGAATGTATTATTTTAAAAACTTCAAAGAATTTACAGAGACTTTTAATAAATATTCTAAAGAAATAAAAGATATTTATAAAGAAACATACATTTGTCCTATTTATCAATATTACATTTACAAAAATAAAAAAATTGGATATTATGAAATAGATAGTAAAGATTTTGTGTGTTTGGGAACGCCTGAAGAATTAACAATATTTGATCCTAATTGAAAAAGAAATATTAAATAAATATTTAAATTCTCTTATACTATATTTATGATTAATTTGAAAACAAAAGAGTCTTTCAATTTGAAATCAAAAATAATAAATAACTGTTATTTGTATATGTTCATTATTCCAACATCATCATTATTTTTTCTTTTCAATTTTTTAAGTATATGATTAGATTTTTCAAAATTTCTTAATGTTTTTAATATAGTATTGATTTCGTGTTTAATAGTCAGTTTTGTGATAATTAAATTAATTAATTTGAGATTAAACATATATTATTTAGAACTATTAACAATTGAATTGAAAAATATTATTAAAGAAGTTAAACTACCAAAAATTTTACCTAAAGTAGTGTATGTTTATTCTGCCTATAATGATTTTCAACAAATCAAAATGTTACAAAATATGAAACAAACTTATAAAAATATTGAATATTGAATAAGCGACAGTTTAAGTGATAAAAAGAAAAGTAAAGAAATAAAAGAGTTTTGTAAAAAATATAATGTTAATTATTATTCAACCAATAGAGCAAATATTAATAAAACAAATAATTTAAATTATTTTTTAAATGAATCAAAAATTAAATTTGATTATTTGTTAGTCAGCGATAATGATGTAATTATTGATAAAAATTTTGTTTTAAATTCTTTAAAATTTTTTTATTCTGAACACACTTTAAATTTAGGATATGTTTCTTCAATGACTATTAATAATCCTGGAAATAATATTTTCTCTAATTCATTGTTATCTATTGAAAATCAAAAACTATTGTTTGATTCATTTAAAATGTTGAAAAACAATTGTAAGTTAAGTATGTATTCATCATGTTGCTTAATTTCTCATAAAATGCTTGAAGATTTATATGCAACTACTAAATATGATATAGAAAATTGATCTTTAGAAAATAAATCATTTAAAAATATGTGAAATGGAATAATTTTACCTAATACTATTGCTTTGCAATCGTTTGATAAAAATGTATATCAATATATAAATCGGCAAAATAAAACATGGGAAACAAAATTAAAATGAATTAAAAAAGAAAATTTTTTAAATTTTAATTTTCATCAAAAAAGAGATCTAAATGCAACATATTGTAATATGTTTATTGGTTTATGAATTATTTTGGGTTTTTTAATGCTATCAGTTTTTATTTGACAATTATTTATTCATGGATCAGCCAATTTATATTTTCCTATTATAGTATTAACTGTTATATTAATAAATATAATTTTTTATATTATAGGAATATTTTTTATGTTAAAAAAATTGTGATATAAACCAAATATAATTGTATTTCTATTAACCAAATTATTGTATTATCCATTATTATTAGTAAATATTTTAAAAATTTGATTTAAAGTCTTAATTTCATCAAAATTCTTACATTTTAATAAGAGCAAATTAATTAATAGCGAGAAGTGAATGCTGTTGATTAATTGTGTTATTCTTATTTTATTTACAGTAATTTTAATAATGATGAACTTACTTTTCTTTCTATGAACTAATGTATACAATATAAATGATGGTTGAAAATATTTAGTGATTTTTATTAATTTAATAATCATTTCTTTCATATATTACTCATTTAGTTTTGTTATTTTATATGCAATAGGAAATATAAAAAGTCAAAATATTTATTGAGATAATACATACATATATTGTGAAAATAAATTTATTAACAATTTGCAACAAAAAAATAGAGGTAATAGAAATGTTTAAATCAAAAACATTAGATAAATGAGGAAAAATTATATTTTTTCAAAAAATATTTCTTATAGTTTTTTCAATTTCTTTTATATTTTCTTATGCAATTTTATTTATGTTTCTTGATAGTGTTTTTGTAATAAGAAATTTTTATTATTTATTATTAGTTCCAGCAATAATAGTTCCAATAACTATAATTATTTCTTCTTTTTATAAGACAAATTGATTAAATAAAAAAATTGACAAAGAAATAATTGCATCTGTAAATGAAAATATTTCTAGAAAAAAGATTAAGATAATTTGCATATTTGTAATTAATCAACAATTTGATCAAAATAATATTTTGCTTAATATGAAACAAACATACAAAAATGTGAATTTTTATGTATTAGATTTAATTAACAATAAGGAAGTGAAAATTTTTTGCAACAATAAAAAGATAATGTATTGCAATAATATTGAATCAATTCTAAGAAGTGAATATGATTTTTTAGCTCTTGTTAATGGAAAAATAGAATCAAATTATATTCAAAATAATTTAAATTTATTTTATTCAGAAAAAATGATTAGATTGGGCTATATAGAAGATAATGATAAAAATATTTTTTTAAGAAAAGAAATATTCCAATATGCTAACAATGATTATTTGAAAATAATGAACAACATAAAGAAAGAAAGTAAAAAATATCTATGATTTGGAATAAATTATCCATGATAATTATTTAAATTCTATATTCATATAATTTTGCATTAACAGGAGCAACATAAATTAATGATTCATTTTTCTCAGATGAACAAAAAAATGAAATTAATCTACCAACTCAAGAATGTGAAACAATTAGAATTTTCTTATTTGAATTTTCATATTGATTTTTTATGTCAATTATAAAAGGTTTAATTCTTTTATAATACATGTCTTGTATTTTTTCAACATTTTGATCTAAATCTGTATTTAAAGATCAATTTGATAACATGTTTTTATGATTAGGTTGAGCATCTTTAAATTCTAAATTTCCAAAATCTCTTTCAATAAGCCTCTCATCTATAATAATTTTATTTTGATTATTTTTAAAAACATTAGCAGTTTTTTGAGCTCTTTTCATTGGAGAAGTAAAAACAATATCAAATGAGTGATTTAATGATTCTAATTCTTTTAATTGTTCTAATCCTTCAGTAGATAAATCTAAATCACTTCTACCTTGTCATCTATTATGAATATTAGATTCAGTTTTAGCATGTCTTAAAAAAAATATTTTCATAATTATAGATATTATAACATTTAGAAATATCTGAAAATGTATATAATAATATACATTGTTAATTATGTTTCATTTAGAAGTCAAAGATAAACAGTATAAATTTACAACATTATTAGGTTTAATATATAGATATGTTATATTAATACCTATTTCTTTGGTTGTGTTAATAGGTAATTTATTAAATATTGATTCCCAATATTCTCATGTAGTAGAAATTTTAAATATGTGTTGTATTGTTATACTAGCTTTTTTATCTACTTTAATGTATATAATTAATTTTTCCTTATCACTTCATTGAAGAAAAGAAACAATATGTGAATTTAGAAAAATTATTAGGGAAACGAAATTACCCAAAGAATTACCAAAAGTAGTTTATGTATATACAACTAAAAATGATTTTATGGAATCTAGAATATTACAAAACATGCAGCAAACTTATAAAAATGTTGAATATTGAATATCTGTAGGTGGCGGAGAAAAAGACAAGAACATAAACAAAATAAAATCATTTGCTAAAAAACATAAAATAAATTTGTATATTATGGAAGAAGAATCAACGTCTAAAGCAGACAATTTAAATTCTTTTTTAAAACATTACAAAAAGAAATTTGACTATTTATTAATTGGAGATGCAGATTGCGCTTTTGATAAAGAATTTGTAATTAATGCTATTAAAATGTTTTATTCAAATAGAGCTATTTCTCTGGGATATGTATCTTCTGCAATAATGAACTATAGAGGAAATAATTGTTTCACTAATTCTATAATGCATTTTGAAAATGAAAAATTTTTAATTAAAGAATTATCATCGAATTATTTATCAAATTTATCTCAAAATCTATATTCAGCATGTTGTCTAATTTCAAACAAAATGCTTAAAGAAATGGACAATAAATTTCCGGAATCTAATCTAGAAGATTGATATATGGAAAAATATGCTAATAAAAATATGTGACAAGGATTGATATTACCTATCAATGTAACAATGCAAGCTTTTGATAAAGATATTTTTTCAAATTTAAATCGAATTTCTAGATTATATACATGAGGAATAAAATATACAAAAGAACAAGCTTTTAGTAATTACAGAGCCAAATTTTTTAAAAGTAATAATAGAGATTTTCTAAATTTATTTTTAGGAGTATTCTTTATTGTTGGTTTTATAATGGGAACTTTATTAATTTACTATGCTGTGATCACAATTTTAAACCAATCGATTGATCTATGGAATAATGTCTATTTATGAACATATCTTCTTTCATTAGTAATTAATATTTTGTTGATAGTGGGCATTAAAGCATTCTACTTAAGAAAATTAAATAAAGAAGATGGTTTCAAAAAAATGCTTTTATTTGGAAATTACGGAATAGTATTAATTACTAATTTATTTAAAGATTGATTTTTATCTCTATTTTTTTCTAAATATAAAAGTTTTACAAAAAAAGAAAAATGACATTATAAAAAAATAATATTAACTTTAACTATAATTCTAATATCATCTATTTTTCTAATAGTTATTGCTAATATATTAATGTTTTGAAATAATAATTTATTGAATAATATGAATAGAAAAGGTTTTATTTATTTGGTTGTGTTTATAAATTGTTTTTTAGGTTATATTTTTATGTATTCATTTAGTTTTTTATCTCTAATTGTTGCAGGTAAGATAAAATCGAATGAACAATATGATGAAAATAAATTTGTATATTGTGATAATGAGTTTATATTACAAAAGGATATTCAATGTTTAAATTAAAGACTAAAGATTTGTATGAAAAAATAATGTATTGAAAAAAATGCTTTTTCATTTTAATTAATTTCATAATCATCTTTTATTCTTTTTTAATCCTATTGATTGATAGAAGTTTAAATATTTTCAATATTATTATTGTATTATCTAGTTTCTTGATTCAATTTATTGTAAATAGCATCATCAATTTATATATTATTTTCATTTTGAAAAGAAAAATGATTTATGAGACATTATCTATATTAAAGAATACAAAGTTACCTAAGAAACTGCCTAAAGTAGTTTATGTTTATACAACACATAATGATTTTTGAGAAGCAAGATTATTACAAAGCATGCAACAAACTTATAAAAATATTGAATATTGAATAAGTGATGGTTCAAGTGATCAACAAAAAAGTAAGAAAATTAAAGAATTTTGTAAAAAATATAAAGTTCATTATCACTCATTAAATAGACCTAGCTTAAATAAAGCAGATAATTTAAACCATTTTTTAAATCATTCAAAAGTTAAATTCGATTATTTGCTGATAAGTGATTCAGATGTGGCAATAGATAGAAATTTCGTTCAATTATCTTTAAAATTATTTAATTATAAAAATCAAAAAAGGTTAGGTTGAGTATCATCGAATATATCTAACTATCCTTCAAATAATTTGTGAAATAATTCATTATACAATTTAGAAAATATAGCATTTTCAAATAAATTTTTAATTTCCAATATAAATAATAAGGTAAATTCTAATTTATATTCATCAACAAGCTTAATTAGTTCTGAAATGTTATTAGATTTCGATTTTCAATTTCCTAATAGCTGCTTGGAAGATTGATATTTAGAGTGTTTGGCTTATAAAAAAGGTTGAATTGGATATATAAACCCTATAACTATTTCTTTACAATCTTTTGACAAAAATATTTTTAATTATTGCAAAAGAATTTTCAGAGTAAATGATTGAATTATCAAATATTTAAAGGAATTATTTTTCAAAAATATCGATGAGGAAAAAACACAGAATAATAATTCTGTTATTAATAGTGCTTTAATGGTATTTATGCAAATAATATATTTATTTTTAGTTCCATTTTTCATTTCTTATTTTGTTAATTATTATGATGTATTAATTCATAACTCTACAATCACCATTATGTTTTATTCATCATTAACATTAATTATTTTATATATAATAGTTTGATTTATCATAAATATAAAATTATTGAAAAATAATTGATTTTTACATATGATTTTTATATTTTTAAATTGAATAAGCATTTTTTGATTAAGAATTTATAGAACTTACAAGGCATTTTTTAGATCTAAATATGCAGATTTTGTCCCATCTAGAGGATATAAAAATTCAATTTCTAGTTATATGAATAAAATTATAATTACATCCTCTACAATATTCTTATTTTTAATAGGCTTTAATGTACTTGGTATTTTTATTAATATGTGAACCATAAATTGAGGATTTTTATATTTATTCATTTTGATTAATTTTATTTTTGGATTCTTTTTATTATCATGTTGATCTTTTGTTATTTCATATTTATTTTCTCTAATAAAAACTAATAAACAATATGATGTAAATAGCTTTGTATATTGCAACAATGATTATATTAATCACAAAAAAATAATTGAAAAATGATTAAAAGAAAATAATTTAAATATGAAAGAAGTCTTAAATTAATTTTTTGATATTAATTTTCTTTTTATTTTTAGGTTTTCAAGTTTTAATATTTTCATTATTTCACAGAATTATTTCAATATTTCTAAAATCGTGTTGAATAATAGGCATCAAATCATTGTATTCCTCTTCTGATAATTCATCAAATTTAAATACATAATTAAAATGTGGAAATATCGAACATATTAAATTGATCATTTGAATATTTAATCATCTAGGTACTTGTGCCCCTTGAGCTTCAAAATTTTCTAAAAGAATTATATCTGTTGGATGTTTAGATGTTTTAATTTCTATATTTTTAATTAAGAATCTTAATTTTAAGCAATAAGAAATCTTCTTCTCAACAAATGCTTGTAATGTTAAAGGTTTATTTTTCTTTCTAATTGTAAAGTATATTCACAATCAAAAAATTGCAGGAATACCTGTAATTATAGCTCCTGAGCCTAATGTAGAAACCCATGCTAGTAGTTGATCGATTTTTCCTTGCATCATAGCTATCAAAGTACCTAGTGAACTAAAAGTTAAAATTATAAAAACAATTAAACATGCTATACATATTCAATCAAAAAGTTTTACTGATAATGGATAACCATTTGCAATTGATGGATCATGTTTAAAATTACTTGATTTAAACAAAATTTGTATAACTCAAGAAACAAAAATGTTTTGATTTCTTAAATTTATATCTATATATTCATTTAATAGTGTATAGAATCTATCTCCTGAATAAAATTTACCAATAGATAGTTTTATTGGTTCTTTTTTAGATAAATTAACATTTTTACTTTTAACTATATAAGATGGCATATTTTCTCCATAACTAAACTTAAAGTTTGTTTGTCTTCATATTATTATAGTTATTACAATAATATGTATTAATTTTATTAATAATAATAAAAATTTTAAATTATCTAATTTTAAATTCAATGATAAAATAATATTTATTAAAATTAAGATAAAAATATAATGAGGAGAAAAAATGTCAGCAATTATTAGTGTTCATGCAAGAGAAGTTTTAGATTCTCGTGGGAACCCTACAGTACAAGTTGAAGTTCAAACAGAATTTGGAGGATTTGGATCAGCGATAGTTCCTTCAGGTGCTTCAACTGGAACAAGAGAAGCTTTAGAATTAAGAGATCAAAATTCTGCTAAATATAAAAATAATTGATTTGGTGGAAAAGGTGTTATGTTAGCAGTTGATAATGTTAATGAAAAAATTGCTCCTGAAATAATTGGAATGGAAGTTACAGATCAAAGATTAATTGATGAATTAATGATCAAATTAGATGGTACACCAACAAAATCAAAATTAGGTGCAAATGCCATTTTAGGAGTTTCATTAGCTGTTGCAAGATGTGCTGCTGATGAACTAGGAATGCCATTATATAGATATATTGGTGGAACAAATGCAAGAGTATTACCATTACCAATGTTAAATGTTATTAATGGTGGTGAGCATGCTTCAAATACATTGGATTTCCAAGAATTCATGATAATGCCTGTTGGAGCTAAAACATTTAGAGAAGCTTTACAAATGGCAAACTTTGTATTCCATACATTAGCTAAATTATTGAAAAAAGCAGGTCATGGTACACAAGTAGGTGATGAAGGTGGATTTGCTCCAAACTTAAAATCACATGAAGAAGCTTTAGAATTTCTAGTAAAAGCTATTAAAGAAGCAGGTTATGTTCCTGCTGTAAAAGGAGAAAAAGCAATTGCTATAGCGATGGATGCTGCATCTTCTGAATTGTATGATGTAAAAACTAAAAAATATACTTTTGGCAAATTACAAAAAGCAATTCAAGAAAAAAGACCAGGTTTTGAAAATCTAAAATCAAAAACAGTATTCACTTCAGCAGAATTAATTGAATACTATGATAATTTATTTAAAAAATTCCCAATAATTTCTGTAGAAGATGGATTTGCAGAACAAGATTGAGATGGTTTCAAAAAAATGAATGAAAAATTTGGAACAACAAAACAAATTATGGGTGATGATTTAACTGTTACAAATAAAGCAATATTATCAGAAGCAGTTAAAAATAATACAATTAATTCAATTTTGATTAAATTAAATCAAATTGGAACATTATCAGAAACATTAGATACTATTGAATTAGCTCATAAATCAGGAATGACAGCAATTGTTTCACATCGTTCAGGTGAATCAGAAGACACAACAATTGCTGATCTATCTGTAGCATTAAACACAGGTCAAATTAAAACAGGTTCAATGTCAAGAACAGATAGAATTGCAAAATATAATAGATTATTAGCAATTGAAGAAGAATTAGGGGATGTAGCAGTATTTTTAGGTGCTAAAGCATTCCATAACATTGGATGACATGTACACTGTGATTCATGTAAATCAAATTCAAAAAAAGCTAGTTCAAGTAAAACAAGTAAAATTTCAAAGAAAAAATAGATTATAAATTTAAAGGAGTAAAAATATGGCAAAAGAAAATTTTGATAGAAGTAAACCTCACGTTAATATAGGAACTATTGGTCATGTTGATCATGGTAAAACTACTTTAACTGCAGCTATAGCTTCTACATTAGCAAAGAAAGGATTAGCAGAAGCTAAAGATTATGCTTCTATTGATAATGCACCTGAGGAAAAAGCTCGTGGTATAACAATTAATACTTCACACATTGAGTATGAAACAGAAAAAAGACATTATGCTCATGTTGATTGTCCAGGTCATGCTGACTATGT
Source organism: uncultured Mycoplasma sp. (assembly GCA_949284615.1). Classification (GTDB taxonomy): domain Bacteria; phylum Bacillota_I; class Bacilli_A; order Mycoplasmatales; family Metamycoplasmataceae; genus UBA710. The sequence goes on along the minus strand of CASDWL010000072.1, from coordinate 2,353 downwards.
TAAAAATATGATTACAGGAGCAGCACAAATGGATGGAGCAATTTTAGTAGTTGCTGCAACAGATGGTCCTATGCCTCAAACTAGAGAACATATATTGTTATCAAAACAAGTTGGAGTTCCTAAAATTGTTGTTTTCTTAAACAAAGTAGATATGTTAGGATCACCTGAAGAAGCAGCTGAAATTACAGAATTAGTTGAATTAGAGGTTAGAGGATTATTATCTGAATACGGATTTGATGGAGATAATGCTCCTATTATTAAAGGTTCAGCTCTAAAAGCTCTTGAAGGTGATGCTAATTATGAAGCAAAAATATTTGAATTAATGGATGCAATTGATTCATATATTGATACACCAGCTAGAGAAGCAGATAAACCATTCTTAATGGCTGTTGAAGATGTTTTCACAATTACAGGACGTGGAACAGTTGCTACAGGTAGAGTAGAACGTGGAACATTAAAATTAAATGAAGAAGTAGAAATTGTTGGAATTAAACCAACTAAAAAAACAGTTGTTACAGGAATTGAGATGTTTAGAAAAAATCTTGATGCTGCAATGGCTGGAGATAATGCGGGATTATTGTTAAGAGGAGTTGCTAAAGAAGACATTGAAAGAGGTCAAGTATTAGCTAAACCTGGAACAATTGTGCCTCACAAAAAATTTGAAGCAGCAGTTTATGCTCTTAAAAAAGAAGAAGGTGGACGTCACACTCCATTCTTTAAAAACTATAAACCACAATTCTACTTCAGAACAACTGATGTTACAGGTGGAATTGAATTACCAGCAGGTACTGAAATGGTTACTCCAGGAGATAATGTAAATCTTGTTGTAGATTTAATTTATCCTGTTGCTATTGAAGAAGGGACAAAATTCTCAATTAGAGAAGGTGGTAGAACTGTTGGAGCTGGATCAGTTACAAAAGTTTTACAATAAAATCTAAATTTATAAAAGTTTAGTAAATAGTAAAAAGGGTGTTTTTATGAATAAAAGAAGAATAGATCAATTAGATCTAACAAATAAAACAGTTATTATTAGAGTAGATTTCAATGTTCCAATTAAAGATGGGAAAATTACTAATAATAAAAGAATTGTTGCTGCAATACCTACAATTAAGAAAGCCTTAGATTCAAATGCTAAAGTCATCTTGTTATCACATTTAGGTAGAATAAAAGAAGAATCAGATAAAGCTAAAAAATCTTTAAAACCTGTAGCTGCTGAATTAAGCAAATTATTAGATCAAAAAGTAACATTTGTTCCTCAACCAACAGGTCCAGAAGTTAAAGAAGCTGTTAAAAATATGCAACCAGGTCAAATTATCATGTTGGAAAATACAAGATGAGAAGATTTAAATGGTAAAGCCGAATCAAAAAATAATTCAAAATTAGGTAAGTTTTGAGCTTCATTGGGAGATGTATTTATAAATGATGCATTTGGTACAGCTCATAGAGCTCATGCATCAAATGTTGGAATTGCATCAAATATCAAAGAATCTGCTATAGGATATTTAGTTGATGAAGAATTAACAAAAATTTCAAAAGCTATTACTAATCCTGCTAGACCAGCTATTGCTATTATAGGTGGAGCAAAAGTATCAGATAAAATTAAAACTATTGAACACTTGATTCAAAATGTTGATAAAGTTATCATTGGTGGTGGAATGGCATTTACATTTTGAAAAGCTCAAGGATTATCAATTGGTTCTTCATTAGTTGAAATGGATCAAGTTGAATTAGCAAAATCATATTTAAAAAAATACCAAGATAAATTAGTGTTGCCTATTGATGCTGCTTTATCACCAAAATTTGAAAATATTAAACCAATTTATAATAATAAAAATTCTTTAGAAATACCTAGTGGTTATATGGGATTAGATATAGGTCCTAAATCAATTCAGTTATTCAAAAAAATGATAAATGGAGCTAAAACTGTTATTTGAAATGGTCCTTTAGGTGTTTGTGAATTTAGTTATTATTCTGTTGGTACAGAAGAAATTGCTAAGGCAATTGGATCATTAACAGATGCATATACAATTGTTGGTGGTGGAGATAGTGTTGCAGCTATTGTTTCATTAGGGTTGGAATCTAAATTCTCACACATTTCAACAGGTGGTGGAGCATGTTTAGCAATGCTTGAAGGAACACCTTTACCTGGTGTGGAAGCAATTCAAAATGAAGATGGTAGTTCATCAACATTTACTTCAGATAGTAATGAAAAAGATGCAACAAATGATTCTAATAAAAAAGTAAAAACATCAAAAACTGAAGAAATCAAAATTAATTAATTCATATTAAAAAGTTAAGAAACAAGGTAATTTATCTTGTTTTTTTATTTTCAAAATTGTTATAATTTTATATA
>CASDWL010000071.1 GCA_949284615.1 uncultured Mycoplasma sp. | reverse complement strand
GACACTCATCCAATATTTAAACTTTGATAAATGATAAAATTATGATACAAGGAAAATATTGGTATTGAAATTGGTAATTTTATATTTAAAATAACATGAATACAATTTAAAGTAAAATTTATAAAATATGAATAAAAAAATTTATCTTTATGAAGTGGATCCTTTATTTTTTTATGATTCTAATAATGACGGATTTGGTGATTTTAAAGGATTAAATCTTAAAATAGATTATTTTAAATATTTGAATATAGATGGTTTATTACTTCCTGATATTTTTAATCAAGAAGATGTAATAGCTAAAAATATTCAAATTTCTATTTATGATAAATATGGAAATATAAATGATTTAAAAAATATGATTAATCAATTTAAAAAAAATAATATTGATATTTATATTCAAATTGATTTAAAAAATATTCTAAAATCTATGATTATTAAATCATCCTTAGAAGATACTGTTAAAAATGATATTACAAAATATATTGAAGAAGATAATAGTACAAGATTCAAAATATTAAATTGAAATACTGAAAAAAGAATAAATGCTTTTAAAAAAATTATTAATTTTTGAAGCAAATTAAATATAAACAATTTTGTGTTTATAAACTTTGAATTTCTATATGAAAAAAATAATAAATTAGACAAAAAACTTTTATATCAATTAAAGTTTTTGTATGAATTAACTAAAGAGATTAATCATGAATCAACAATTGGTTTAAGATCAATGTTTTTTAATAATAAAACAATTAATTTTATGTTTAAAAATCATTTTAAATCAATATTTGATATATATATTGATTCATCTTATTCATTATTTGGAACAGATAAAAATTATCCATTTGATTTACAAAAAAAATTTAATTATAAGCTAATATCTAAAAAATTAAAAACTCTTAAAATTCCATTTGAGCATAATACAAAATATTTCATATCTGTTAACAATAATAAAATTGGAAGAATAAATTCTAGGTGATTAAATGAAGAAATTTTAATAGATGAATCAAATAAATGTTTGCTAATGTTTGCTAATTTATTATTGTATTCTTCAGTAAATTATTATGGCGATGAATTAGGATTACTTAGATTAAATATAAAAAATAAGAATGACTATTACAATTATGAATACAATGAAAAAAAGAGATTATTAGAATTTAACAAATATAGAATTGATCATTATGAGAATTCTCAAAAATATCTATCAAAAATAAATACTCAATCATTTTTTATATGAAATAAAAAAAATAATGGAGGTTTTACTAAAAGTAACTTTATTTTTAGAAAACTTCCTATTAATTATTTAACTCATAATTTTGAAAATGAATATCATGATAAAAATTCTATATTAAACTTTTATAAGAATTTAATTGCAATAAATAAAGGTATAAATATTGAGAATTTAGCTAAAAAAAGAAAAGTTGAAATTAAATTAAAAAAGAAATTGTTTATTATTAAAATAATAGAAAAAACTAATGAAAATATTATTTTGATAAATTTATCAAATAAAGTTATTAATAAAAAAATGAAAAAAGATTGAAAAGTTGTTTTGAGTACAATTAACAACAAAAAATATATTGATAAAATAAATTCTTTATCACCTTATGAATCTCTTGTTATGATAAGAAAAAACAATGAATCAAAAATATAAAATTAGTTATTACTAAATCTAAATAATGATTTTCATGCAAAAATTAACATATTAACCAATAGATATAAAATGATAATGGAAGTTATTGCACAAAAAATAATAGATATTACTCCAAAAGTGTTTTTCATATCAACTAATAATGAAATATTATTCAACCCTGATTGATCTATAATTTTTCCTAAAGCTTTTGCTGTAAAAATCATAGATGTAACACCAATAGCACATGGGAAAGATAATGAACATAAAATTGGAGAAAATCCTTTTATTTTATGATTTATTCTATAAACAAAAATTCTAACAATAAAGAAGTACAATAAAATAGTTGTCACAAAACCAAGCATGGTTGTAATAATTGCTAAAGCATTTAGATATGTTTGAGGATATATATCTACTTGTTTATTATTTGCTAATATGAAAACTTGATAAAATCCTGCACATGATAGGTTTGCTGGGGCAAATCATACTGCAATTGTAGGATAATGTTCTTTCTTTAATCCATCATTTTTAAATAAAATAAAATAAGTGATTATAGGTAAACTTATCAAGAAAATAAAATATCCAAAATATCATATAACTTGAAAGAAAATATTAGGAATTAATGGAATATTACCTGCAACTGTACATGAAGTTATTAATCCCACAGTAGGTACAAAATAAGAACCATAAACAACTTCATTTTTCTTGATATGATTATCAAAAATATTTTTTCCAAAAAAATACAACAAAAAACATTGAATAGCAATTGCCAATATCATTAAAATAGTAGCTGATATTTGACAGGGTCCATATAAATTAGCAGTATCTCACATTCCTATAAAACCCGCTAATAACATTAAACACATTGAAAATGTTGGTAATAATGAAATTGATAATGGATTATGCAAATCTTTGTTTAATTCTTTCGGATGAAAAAAATACTTAAACATAATTAATATAAAAAATAAAATTAAAAATGGAAAAAATGCACAAGATACACAATTCCCTATTTCAGAATGATTATTTAATGCAAAAATTTGTTTATAACAATTTCCTAAACCACCAATTCCCAAACCTAAACCTGTAAAAGCAATAGGTAAAGACTTAAAATTGTCTTTAAATTTAACCATAATAGCAATATCCCTTATCTTATTTGTTTATTATCTTCAATAAAATTTTACTCCTAATAAATTAAAAACAAAAATTAATTTTTATTAAAATTAATCTTTTATATAAAATACTTCTTATTATGTATAGAAAATATTCAGATGGAATTATAGAAGTAATAACAGGACCTATGTTTAGCGGAAAAAGTGAGGAATTGATAAAAAGAATTAGAATTCTTTCATATGCAGAAATACCTACCTTAGTTATCAAACCTTCTATTGACAACCGTTTTTCAAACACTGATATTATTTCCAGAAATGGAACTTCCATTAAATCTTATTCTGTATCTACAACAGAAGAAATAAAAGAATTATTTAATCAAAAAAAATATAAAGCTCTAGTAGTAGATGAAATTCAATTTTTTGATTTATCATTAATTGACTTTTTAGATCAATTAGCTAATAAAGGAATTAGAATTATTGCATGTGGTCTTGATCAAGATTATTTAAGAAGACCATTTCAAATTGTTGCTAATTTAATGGCTATTGCAGATAGTATTGATAAACTAAAAGCAGTATGTTTAGTTTGTAAAAGAGCTGCATCATGTTCTTATAGAAAATCAACAAGTAATAATACTATAGAAATAGGTGATACAGATATGTATGAAGCTAGATGTCGTGAATGTCATGTAAAAGATACAAAATAAAATTATTCTTTAATAATTGCATTTATTTTTCCATCTAGTTTAGAAGTTGATTCAATCATGACTTTAACTATTTGACCTATTTTATATTCTTTATTTAATGATTCATTGTACAATGAATAAAAATCTTTAGATATTTTATAATTTTCATAATCTTGCAATGTTGAAATATGAACTAATGCATTAGTAGAATCGCCAAAATCTACAAAAAAACCAAATTTTTGAATTGAAACTATTGTTGCATTCATTTCTTTATTATTAATATATCTTTCATAAAATTCTGCTTTTTTCATATCATTAACTTTTCTTTCTAAATCAATTGCAATTACTTCTGCATTAGATGATGAAATAGCTATTTTTTCAATTTCATCCTCTCTATCTTTAGAATAATTTTTGTTATTTTTAAAGAAAACTTCTCAAATAATTCTATGTAATAATAAATCTGGATATCTTCTAATAGGTGAAGTAAAATGAGAATAATATTTAGAAGCCAAACCAAAATG
>CASDWL010000070.1 GCA_949284615.1 uncultured Mycoplasma sp. | reverse complement strand
TTATATTATATAAAAATATTAATTCATGTAGTTTAGGAGAGATGTATGAATGATAATAAGCCTAAAAGAAAAATTAGATGATTACCTATTATTTTAATTATTTTAATAATAATTCTTTTTATTTGGTTAATATGATATTTATTAAATCCGGCTCCTATTGAAACTAATATAGAAGAACTTAAAAAATTCATAACTGAAGCTGCAGCTAGTCCTACTGATGATAAATATTTTTCATCTATAATTCTTTCAGATTTCCAACGTAAATTATTATTTACTTATAATGGTCAAAATTATATCATTGGATTAACTCAACGAGTTGCAGATTATTTAGGAGAATATTTTGCAAATGTTGCTTTTGTTGATAAGGATGGAATTCCAATTGCAGATCCATCAAACCCTTTAGGTATGCCTGTTATTTCTCAAGGAATCAATCAGTTATTCTATTTTAAAGAAAATCCAAATTATGTTCCTGGAGGAACATCTTCACAATATTTAGTTGCAGGGATATTTAGAAGTACTTATGTAGTACAAGAAAGTATTTGATATAAATTATTAGTATCATTTGGACCAATGTTATTATTGTTCCTATTAATGTGAATTTTATACCGTTCTCAAATGAAAGCTGGAGGAGGGATATTTAATCCTGGAAAAAATCAAGCTCAAAAAATCATTTCCGATAAAAAATTTGCAGATATTGCAGGAAATGAAGAAGTAAAAGAAGAAGTAAGAGAATTAGTTGATTATTTAAAAAATCCTGCTAAATATTCAGCTGCTGGAGCAAGAATACCTAAAGGTATACTACTTGGTGGTCCTCCAGGAACTGGAAAAACATTAATTGCTAAAGCAACAGCTGGAGAAGCTAATGTTCCATTTTACTTTATTTCAGGTTCTAATTTTGTTGAAATGTATGTTGGTGTTGGGGCAAAAAGAGTAAGAGAATTATTTAAAGAAGCACGTAAAGAAGCTCCTGCTATTATTTTCATAGATGAAATTGATGCAGTAGGAAGATCTCGTGGAGCAGGTATTGGTGGAGGAAATGATGAGAGAGAACAAACTCTAAATCAATTACTTGTTGAAATGGATGGAATGACTGAAAATAGTGGAATTCTGATCATGGCAGCAACTAATAGAACTGATGTTCTTGATCCAGCATTATTAAGACCAGGTCGTTTTGATAGAACTATTACAGTTAATTTACCCGATATAAAAGAACGTGAAGAAATTCTAAAATTACATGCAAAAGGAAAAAGAATTGATCCCGAAGTTACTTTTGCTAATTTAGCAAAAAGAACTCCTGGATATTCAGGTGCTCAATTAGAAAATGTTATTAATGAAGCAGCCCTTTTATCAGTTAGAGAAAATACTGGCGTTATTACAAAATTACAAATAGATGAAGCTATAGATAGAGTAATGTCTGGTCCTGCCAAAAAAACAAGAACAATTTCTCCTGAAGAATTGACTATGGTAGCTTACCATGAAGCTGGTCATGCTGTTGTTGGTCTTAAAGTACCAGGTGGTAATAAAGTGCAAAAAATTACTATTATTCCTAGAGGAAATGCTGGTGGATATAATTTAATGTTGCCTGAAAAAGAAAAATATAACAAGACTAAATTAGAGCTTGAATCAATGATTAAATCATATATGGGTGGTAGAGCTGCAGAAGAAATAATTTATGGTAAAGAAAACATTTCAACAGGAGCAGCTGATGATATTCAAAGGGCAACTTCTATTGCAAGAAGAATGGTAACAGAATGAGGTATGTCTTCATTAGGTCCAATTCAATATGAAGAACCAGAAGGGTCAGTATTTTTAGGTCGTGATTATACTAAGAGTAAATTTACTTCAGACGCTTTATCAACTGAAATTGACAATGAAGTAAGAAAAATAATTACTTCAGCTCAAAAAGAAGCTAAAAAAGTTATTGAAGATAATAAAAAATTATTGGAATTAATAAAAACTTTATTATTAAAAAAAGAAACCATTGTAGCTGAAGAAATTGAATACATAGAGAAAAATATGAAATTACCTCCTGAGGAAGAGATTGAAACAAAAAAAGAAACTTATCAAGTAGATATCGATAAAATCTTAGAAACTGTTGAACATGAGGCTCCTAAAAGTGAAAAAACTAAAAAAGATAAACAATCTAAAACATCTACAACAACTTTAAGTAAGAAAAAAAGTAATAACAAAGAAAATAAAGATAAAGAGTAATTGTATCTAATGAATGAAATTAAACTTTTTATTATAGGTACTCCAATAGGTAATTTTGAAGATATTACATTAAGAGCATTGGAAACTCTTAAAAATGTTGATATTATTGCTTGTGAAGATACAAGAGTTACCTTAAAATTACTACATCATTTTAATATTAAGAATAAGAAATTAATTTCTTATCATAACTTTAATGAAAAAGCTTCAGCTAAAGGGATTATAGATTTAATAATAAATAAAAATTTACAAATAGGTCTAGTTTCAGATGCTGGAATGCCTTCAATAAGTGATCCAGGATTTAATTTAATAGAAGAAGCAATAAAAAATAATATTAAATTTTCAGTAATACCTGGTGTATCTGCAATTACAACAGCTATTACTGCCAGTAATCTTGGACCAAATTTTACTTTTTTAGGATTTGGCAAACAAAAAAAGAATCAATTAATTAATCAACTTAAGTCATTATCCGAAGGAACATACATTTTATTTTCAGCACCACATAAAATAGAATTTTTATTAGATGCAATAGAAGAATTAAAATTAGATCATACAATTTTTGTTGGCCGAGAGTTAACAAAAACATATGAAACTTATTATTGAGGAAAAAGCAATGAAATAAAAGAAAAGATAAAAGACTCAATAAGAGGTGAATTTACCTTAATTTTAAAAATAAATAAAACCAAAGAAATTAAAAAAAATAAATATAAAAATTAAAAATCATTATAATTATAAAAATGAATTTATAATTATTAATTTTTTTTATAAAACTTTTTGAAAAATTTATTATTAAAGTGCAGGAGGTGATAATGTTTAGATATTTTTCTAAAAAATCTTCAATTATTATAATTATTGCAACAATATTATTAGTTCTAGAATCTTTTGTTGCTATTATTGAAACAGATTTTATTCGTGCCTTGATGTACTGTGCAGTATATCCAGATCCTAATAATGTATTAATTCCAGATGTTTCAGGAAGTTTAGTAAATGTACCTATTAGTCAAATAGTTAATGATTCTAATATTTTAGCCTTATATAATTTAGGTCCTGTTAATTTATCTGTATTGACTTTTGGTGTTCTAATTATTGGAGTAATATTTGGAGCGTTAGGAACTTGATTAGCTTCAAAATCTGTTGCAATGTATACAACAGAAATGAGAAGAAGAGTTTATGAAAAAATTCAACAATTTTCTTTTGAAGATATTGATAAATTCTCAGCTTCTTCATTAGTTACTAGATTAACAACAGATACAGAATTGACATACACTTCTATTTCTTTTGCATCTAAATTCATGGTAGCTGGAGTATTTTCAATTGTTTTTGGAATTATTAAATCAGCAATTCAATATTCAGATTGAGTAATTATTTATGCAATTGTAATTCCTCTTTTGATTGTGTTTATTGGTTTAATTATTTTCTTCTCTAATCCCCACATGAGAAGAGGACAACAATATATAGATGGAATAAATAAACAAGTGCGTGAATCTATTTTAGGAATTAGAGTAGTTAAAGCATACAATTTAGAAAATAATCAAAAAACAAAATTTGAACAACCTAATGAACAACTTACAAAATCTTGATTTAAAGGGTATTCATTAATAGGATTATTATTCCCGGTTTTACAATGTGTTGTAACAGGAATGATGGTTCTTATTTATTTTATAACTTGAAATAGATATGATGACATGTCTTCTGCAGGTCAATTGATTGGATTTGCTGGAATTTTAATGCAAGTTCTTTTTGGATTTATTATTATTTTAGTTTCAATAGCTCAAGTTTCTAGATCAATTCCATGTATTAAAAGAATTAATGAAGTTGCCAAATTTAAGCCTTCATTAACATTTGATAATACTTCTACAAAAAAAATTACTAAAGGAACAATTGAATTTAAAAATGTATCTCATTCATTTTTAAAAGATGATGCTCATGAAATTGTAAAAAATATTAATTTGACAATTAAAGATAAAGAAAAAATAGGAATTATTGGTGGAACAGGTAGTGGTAAATCAACTTTAGTTAATTTGATTGGAAGATTATTTGATTGTTCTAAAGGTCAAGTTTTAATTGATGGAATAGATGTTAAAGAATTTAGTTTCAATGAGATTAATTCAAATGTTGCTATAGCAACGCAAACAGCTTTATTATTTTCAGGAACAATAAAATCTAATATTGCTTTAGGGCTTGATGAAAATTTATCTGAAGAAAAATTAGAAGAAGAAGCTAAAAAAGCTGCTAAAGTTGCTGAAGCATGAGAATTTATTTCTAAAAAACCTGATAAATTAGATTCAGTTGTAGAGCAAAGAGGAAAGAATTTTTCTGGAGGACAAAAACAAAGAATTTCTATTGCTAGAACAGTTGCTAAAAAATCTAAAATTATCATTTTTGATGATTCAACCTCGGCTTTAGATACAATAACCGAAAAAAAAGTTCAAGCTAATATTAAAAGATATAATGATGCTACTACTATAATTGTTGCCCAAAGAATTTCTTCAGTAGAAGAATTGGATAGAATTATTGTTATGGATAATGGTAGTGTTGTTGGTTATGATACTCATTGAAACTTATTAGCTAATAATGATACATATCGTTCAATAGCTGCCTCGCAATTAGGTACAGAAGAGTTGAATGTATTACTTAAAGAAAGGGGGTTGCGTCAAATTGAAAAAAACAGCAAACAAAAATAAAATTTCATTGAAAGAAAGATATGGAAAACCATTTAAATTTTTGTGACTTTATATCAAAGAATTTAAAGTTACATTTATTTTTGTGGTTATTTCATCAATTATTCTTTCTTTAATAGTTGCAGGTATTACTGTAGGTAATTATTACTTTTTAAAATTTATTACAGAAAATATTGGTGAAAAAGCAACTGAACCTAGACATACAGATACAGCTATTTATTTCCTTGTAGGTTTATTAATTGCATTAGTCTTTGCTTTTATAATATATGTTTTACAAACAGTGTTTATGGTTAAAATTGCCCAATACACATCTAAAGCTCTAAGAAAAGATCTTTATTTTAAAATATTAGATTTAAAATTACAATATTTTGATACTACTCCTTCAGGGGATATCATGTCAAGATTGACTAATGATATCAATACCATAACAATGGCTTTAACACAAAATGTTACTCAATTCTTAGTTTCATCTACACAAATTTTCTTCTTCTTAATTGTTCTATTGCTTTTTTCACCAATTATGGGAGCAATTGCAATAGTGTTTGTACCTATTCAATTATCAGTAGTTTATTTATTATTTAAAAAAGCTCAACCTAATTATGCGAAAAAACAAGTAGCATTAGGTGAATTAAATGCATATGCTGAAGAAACAATTTCAGGACAAAAAATTATTAATAATTTCAATAAACAACATTTAGCTATTCAAAGTTTTAATAGAAAAAATGAAGAATTAAAAAATATTTCTTATAAATCAGATTTATTATCATCATTATCTAACCCTTGAAATACATTGATGGGTAATGTTTTAGTTGGTGTAATGTATATTGTTGCTATGGCATTATCAATTAACAATATTAATTTTGGAGGAATTCAATCAACACAAGGTGATTCACCATTTATAACAGCATCATTGACAATGTCATTATTAACAGCCATGATGTCATTTACTAAAAACTTCTCAAATCCAATTTATCAAATATTCCAATTATTAACATTGTTACAAGCAGCAATTGCTGGTACAAATAGAGCAATTGTTATTACTGAACAAACAAAAGAAGTATTACCTCAAACTGAAACAATTGATGTTAAAAAATTAAAAGGTCATATTAAATTCGATAATTTAACATTTTCATATGATAATAAAAAAGATGTTTTAAAAAATATAACATTAGATGTTAAACCAGGTCAAGTTGTAGGTATTGTAGGACCAACAGGATCAGGTAAAACTACTATTATCAATTTATTAACAAAATTCTATGATGTAACAAATGAAAAAAGTGACATTTTAATTGATGATATTTCTATCAAAAAAATTACTAAACATTCACTAAGAAAAGAAGTATCAATTGTGCTTCAAGATACTTTTATTTTTGGAGCAAGTATTTATGAAAATATTAGATATGCTAAACCAAATGCAACTAATAAAGAAATAGAAGAAGCATGTAAAAATGCAAATGCTCATAATTTCATTATGTCATTAGAAAAAGGATATGAAACAGTTTTAGAAAATAATGCCGATGATATATCTCAAGGACAAAGACAATTACTTGCTATTGCTAGAGCATTTTTAAAACAATCTTCAATTTTGATTTTAGATGAAGCTACATCAAGTATTGATACTAAAACTGAAAAAGACATTCAACAAGGAATGATTGAATTATCGAAAGGTAAAACAACCTTTATGATTGCCCATCGTTTATCAACAATTAAACACGCAGATATTATTATTGTTTTAAAAGATGGTGAGATATTAGAAAAAGGAAATCATAAACAGTTGTTAAAAATGAATGGTTTCTATGCTAATATGTATAATTCAAGATTGAATACACCTGAAGATATTTAATTTAAAGGAGTAAATTATGGGATATGAAAAATTAATTGATCATACATATTTAAAACCAGAAGGAACAGAAAAAGAAATCGATAAATTAATTCAAGAAGCAAAAGATTTTGGTTTTGGAGCTATTTGTATTAATTCATCATGAATTAAATATGCTAAGGAAAAATTAAAAAATACTGATATTAAAATTGTTTCTGTAGTTGGTTTCCCTTTAGGAGCATGTATTAGTCAAATTAAAGTTCAAGAAACTAAATTAGCTATTGATCATGGAGCGGATGAAATTGATATGGTTATTAATATTGGACGTTTTAAAGATGGTCAATATGATTATGTACTAAATGAAATCAAAAAAGTTAAAGCAGAGTGTGGAAATAAAATTTTAAAAGTAATTATTGAAACAGCTTTGTTGAAAGATTGAGAAATTGAAAAAGCAACTGAAATTGTTTTAGCTTCTGGAGCAGATTTTATTAAAACATCAACTGGTTTTTCATATCGAGGAGCTGAACCTAAAGATATTGAAATTTTTAATAAAGTAATTGGAAATCAAAAATTAGCAATTAAAGCTGCTGGAGGAATAAAATCTATGAGCGATATTGAAAAATATGTTGCCATGGGAGTAAAAAGATTTGGGACTTCATCATCTGTAGCAATTTTTAGTAATAAAAAAGTAGATAATAAATCATATTAGATAATTATATTTTTAATATAATTTTAAAATATATTATGAAATCAAAATTTAAAAGAAATTATTGAAAAATAATAGGATTTACTTCACTATTTGTTGCATCCTTAACATCAGCTATTGCTGTTCCTTTGATAATGGATTCACAAAGAATATATAGTTTAACTTTTAATCATTCTACAGATACATTAGAAGGTAATAAATCTAGAATTAACTACTATATTGATAATTATTTATATCCTAATAGATACAATTTATCAGGATCACTTAAAGTGTTTGGTAACAATATTATTGGTACTGAAGATGTAGAATTAACTTCAGGCGAAAGATCACTAATTACTATTAATGAAGCAAATAATAATGATTTGTTTAGATTAAGTTTAAATTCTTCTATAAATTATCAAATGAGACAAAATAAAATTAATTATTCTTTAGCTTATGTTAGACCTTCATATAGTGATTCATCATCACCAGTTGTTGGAATTAAGTTATATTATGGTATTGGTAATACATATTATGAAACTATTTTTGAATATAATGATTCTGACCTTTATGGATTTAAAGCTTCATCTGAACAATCATTATTAGATCAATATATTTTAGATATTAGTAAAGAACCACTTAAATATTTCCAATTAAAAAAAGATGTAGGAACAATTGGTGATATAGGTTTATATGCCAAAAATATAAAAGTAGAAGATTTTGATCTTAATTTAGATTCTTTAAAAGGTTTAAGAGAAAATAATTATTGATTAAATATTTCATCTGTTTCTCCAGATGCTTTTAACCCTACATTATTAAAAGTTAATTACAATATTATTTATAATAATGGAACTTCAGCCTCAACATCAGCTACAAAATCAATACTTTTAGGAGCTTTTGATATTGAACAAGGAGTTGATGATCCTGAATCAAAATTAACTCAATTTATCAAAAATAATAATGATTGAATTAACAATTTAAATCAATATTTTGAGTGTAATTTTCCTGAAGAAAACAAAGCTGAAGATGGAAGTAAAATTGAATATACAGTTAGAGAAGCTTATGAAGCAGGTTATATAACATTAAAAACTAATTATTCTATTAATTCAAAATTGGAAAGTGATGGAATTCAAATGGAATTCAAATTATTTAAAGACGAAGATCCTAATGAATTAAGTGCGTTTAATTATGAATTTGATTCAACAACTCCTGCATATCGAATTTATTTTACTTCTTATCCCAATACACCATTAGCTTTTACTAAATCAGTTGTAATAGAAGGTTTAGCTCAAGAAAATGATTTTGCAATAAGCACTGAAGAAAAACAAATGAATGCTTTTACTAATTATTTATATGATAATAATTTAGGTTTAGAAGATGTTTTTGATTTAGATAATACAGCTAATAATAATCCATTATTTTTGTCAGATTATTTTATGAAAAACGGTGCAACATATAATAATGGAAAATACTCAATTCCATTTGAATTAGTTTATAGTTTATATGAAAAATATAATGGTTTAGTTGTAAAAGATCCAACTTTAAATCCTTTTACAACTTTTAAATTCATAGTTAAAAAAAATGATTTGCCAACATCATATCAATATGAGGGGATAGGTTATAATATAAATGAAATAGCCAATAGCATTTTAACAACAATTAATGGAGCAAATAATTCAATTAGCAATTTAATAGAAATGCAATTTGATTCATTATCAAATACTTCAGAAATAAAATCAATTAAATTAAATATTTTTTTAGGTAGTGTTACTGATGGAACAATATATACAAATGTAGAACCATTAGAAATTTATGTAAATGATTATTTCGAATCTGAAGATGTTTATTATCATAATATTTTAAATTCATTAACTGTTAATAGTAATAATGTTTTAATAAAATCAAAAATTATTAATAAAGATTTATTGGAACAAAAAATTAGAGAAAGAAAATGAAGTGAAATTTTTGAAACAGTTAATTTATATAATGTAACAACAAATATTCCTTTTCCAGATTTAGTTTCAGAATTGCAAGTAAGCATTAACATGTCATATTTTGAAACATATGATTTAAACAAAATTGAAGAAACTATTAAGAATCAGTCATTTGATATTCAAATATCAATTACATTAGGAAATGTTACTATAGATAAGTTAATTACAAAACAATTTATAGATTTAGATGTATCATAAATTTATATTATTAATAAATTGATAAAAGTGAGAAGAAAATCATGAAGTTTAATAAAGAATTAAATCATTCAGCATCGCATGTAATGGCTATGGCCATCTTACAATTGTGACCTGATACTAAATTAGGATTTGGTCCTCCAACATCTGAGGGATTTTATTATGATTTTAAATTTTCAAAACCATTAGTAGAATCTGATTTAATAAAAATAGAAAAGCAAATGTACAAAATTGTTAATAATAATTACATTATGCACAAAATGCCTAGTGATTTTTCTTATGATACAACTCGACAACCATACAAAAAAGAATTAATTAATGAATTTAAATCTCAAGGTAAAGAAATTACTTTTTATTCAATTTACGATCCTAAAAAAGATAAAGAATTATTTATAGATTTATGTGCTGGTGGTCATATTGAAAAAATTAGTAAAATTCAACACTTTAAAGTTTTATCATTAGCAGGATCATATTGAAGAGGAAATTCAGATAATGAACAATTAACTAGAATTTATGCCACAGCATGAGAAACAAAAGAAGATTTAGATGAATATCTACTTTTATTACAAGAAAGAAAAGAAAGAGATCATCGTAAATTAGGAAAAGAAATGGAATTATTCATGTTTGACCAATTATCAGGTCAAGGTTTCCCAATATGATTAGAAGATGGAATGAAAATTAGAAACAGAATTATGAAAGAAGTTCTAGCTCTAGATTATAAATATAATTTCACTGAAGTTGCAACTCCTATTGTTGGAGAAAAAAAACTATATGAAATTTCAGGTCATTGACAACATTATCAAGAAGATATGTTTAAACCTATTGTTTGTGATAATGAAAATTTAGTTTTAAGACCTATGACTTGTCCTCATCATGTATTGATATTTAATTCTAAAAGAAGATCGTATCGTGAATTACCAATTAGACTAAGTGAACAGTCACCTCTTTTTAGATATGAAAAATCAGGAGCTTTAACAGGTTTAGAAAGAGTTCGTTCAATGCTTTTAACTGAAGGTCATTTATTTGTAAGAAAAGATCAAATTATTTCAGAATTTGAAAATTGTTACAAAATGATTAATGAAGCTTTGGAAATGTTTAATATAAAAATAGATTATGTATCATTATCATTAAGAAATCCAGAAAATAAAGAAAAATTTTATGATGATGATGAAATGTGAAATAAAGCGGAAAAAGATTTAAGACATGTTTTAAATAAATTAAATATAAAATATGTTGAAAAAATTGGAGAAGCAGCTTTTTATGGTCCAAAAATTGATATTCAAATAAAAACAGTATTAGGACATGAAATAACAATGTCAACATTACAATTAGATTTTTTATTACCCAAAAAATTTAATTTAGAATTTTATAATTCACAAAATTCAATAGAAACTCCAATTATGATTCATCGTGGGTTGATTGGAACATATGAAAGATTTTTATCAATTTTATTAGAACAAACTAAAGGTAATTTGCCTTTTTGATTAGCCCCAAAACAAATTGTAATTATCCCTGTTGCAGATAAACATATAGAATTTGCAGAGGAAATTTATAATGAATTAAAAAGCAATAATTTTTATGTAGATATTGATGATCGTAATGAGAGAATAAGCAAAAAAATTCGTGAAGCTCAAATAAAGAAAACAAAAATTCAAATTGTAATTGGTGATGATGAAATTAATTCTCAAGAATTATCTTTAAGATTTTATGGTCAAAAAGATATAGTAAAAATAAAAAAAGTAGAACTAAGTGACTATTTAATAAAATTAAGAAATGAAAAAAAATAAAAAAAGTAAAAATGGAATGATTAATTCTTGAATAGAATCCTTTAAAACTCCGTTATTTACTTTTTTTGTAATTGCTGTTCCATGCTTATTATTATGAATATTCTTTTCTAATGATTTTCCCTTTGCAACATATTTTAATATTAGTTATGATTGATGAATTAAACTTTTAATAGGATTAGCATTTATTATTGGATCTTTTCTTATAACATTTTTATTTGTATATTTGAAAATACTTAAAATATCAATTTTTATGTTTTCTTTGCCAGTTGCAATATGTTTTATTACTATTTTTGTTACTGATCAATTAGAACCATGAATTAGGTCATTGATAACAATACCTTTTTTCTTTTTAATAATTCCAATAGCAATTGTAATTAAGAAAATTGAAATCAAAAAAATTGTTAAAGATAAATCAAAAAATGATGAAGATAATATTATTGGATATAAATAATCTTTAGATTTATAACCTGAATTTTATGGTATAATTAAAAAGGTTACATATTGTTTGTAATAACAAATGTTTATAATTATTGTAATAAGAAATAATAATCAATTTTATTTATTGAAAATATTTTTGATTATTTTTTATTTTACAAAAACAGCGAATAATAAAAATTAATAAGGAAAATTATGCTAAATAAGAAATTAATTCAAGACATTATTAAAAATAGCGATAGAATAGAAGGGAAAATTCTTTTAGGTGATATTTATAAACCTCAATCAAATAAAGAATGAGAAATTATAGTGAAAGGTAAATTTAAAGTGACAAACAAAAAATCATCATTTGAAACTATAGTTCTTGAAAAACTTGAAAAACATGATAAATTCAACGAAAAAGTTCTTGAAAAATTTGAAAAACAAGATAAATTCAATGAAAAAGTCCTTAAGAAATTCGATGAACAAGACAAATTTAACAAAAAAATTCTTAAGAAATTTGAGGAACAGGATAAATTTAACAAAAAAATTCTTGAAAGATTCGATGAACAAGATAAATTCAACAAAAAAATTCTTGAGAGATTCGATGAACAAGATAAATTTAACAAAATAATTTTAGAAAAATTTGAAAAACAAGAAAAATTTAATGAAAAAATTCTTGAAAAATTTGATGATCAAGATAAATTTAATATTAAATTAATGAATCTTGTAGAAAAAATTGATAGAAGACTTACAAAAGTTGAAAAAGATATTAGAGAGATAAAATCTCTTCCTACTATATCTAATGAATTAAAGATGAAAGTGTAAAAATATGGATAATAATAGATTTGCTGAAACTTAAGAATAAATGAATTTTAATTAATAATTATAAAAATAATTTAAATTAATACAAAAAATAGATTAAGTAATAAAATTAAAGAGGTATTTCTTTTTAAGAAAAGAAATGCTATTTATTATTAGTTAATACAAAAAATTTAACTAGGTAAATTTATGAAAAAATTTCAAAAAGATATTTTATTAGTGTTTATAACATTATTTACAATTTCATTAATAATTTTTTCTATATTATCCTATTTAAATTGATCTCTTATTACAGGATTTATCTTAGGAGTAAGTATAAGTATAATTAGCTATTTAATAAATGAATTATTTTTTGCTAAATTATTATCAAAAAGGAGAAAATTTTATTTTATTTTTCTCTTAACAATTTTAAAAAGTGTTATTTGATTGCTAGTATTTGCATCAACATTTATAGGAATACTTTTTGCTAATAATTTATTAAAAAATACATGAACTGATGGTATTTTTAATATTTTCACTTTTATTTATGGTTCAACATGTGTAATGATTTCAATAATTATTAATAATTTCATTGAAATTATAAGGAATAAAATAAAAAAAATAGGAAGGAGGGATGTGTAATTATGGAACAAATAGCAAGAAGTGGAATTGGGGATGTTTTTGCTCCATACGTTGGTGTATGATGACAACCACAATTAATAACATTAATTTATGTAACAGTTCTTTTGGTTGTTTTAGCAATAATTGTTTATTTCAAAGTAAAAAAAGTAAAACCTGATGAAACACCAAAAGGTATAGTGTTTTTAGCTGAACAATATGTAGGGTTATTCAATAGGGAATTTGATACTATTAGCGAAGGTAAAATAGATCGTGTAGGACCTTATATTTTTACTTTATTTACTTTTTTAGCTGTGGGAAATACGGCAGGGCTATTATCTTTAGAACCTGCAGTTACTTCTTATAGTGTCTCACTTACATTAGGTTTAATAACTTGAATTGGTATTTATGTTTTTGGAATCATATATCAGAAATTGCATTTTTTCAAACGTTATAGCAATCCAATTGAATTAATTGGACAATTCTCTCCATTGATTTCAATTTCATTTAGGATTTTTGGAAATATTATAGGTGGTTCAGTAATTATGTATATTATTTATTGATCTACAGCAGAATTATGAGGATTGATACCAATAATAGGAAATGTTAATTTATTAGGTATGATTATAGCACCATGATTCCACATGTATTTTGATATTTTTGATGGATTAATTCAAGCTTATGTTTTTGCTTTATTAACAGGAATTTATTGATCTCAAGAAGTTAATGAAGGATTGGAGATAAAAGAACATAAGAAAGCAAAAAGAAAAAAAT
>CASDWL010000069.1 GCA_949284615.1 uncultured Mycoplasma sp. | reverse complement strand
TCAACTAAATCAACACATTACTGATGTGTTTTTAGTTTTCTATATAATAATTCTTAGTGTTGCGATCGTAATTACAAAAAAGAAAATTTAATGATTTTAAAATTTTGTTATTTTTGTTATGTTGTATCTAACATCAAAATAAACACTATACTCAAAAGAACTCGAATTATTTGATAAATTTTTGTAGTTAACTTCTATATTTGAAACTGAAATAACAATATCATTATCTAATTCAATACATGCATTTTTTGGATCAGAAAGTACATTATAAGCTTTAATATATCCAACTAAAGTTTTTGCTTCGTTTTGTAATGGCACAACACTATTACGCATTAAATTATATATATAATTTGCATATTCGTCAATTCTGTCAACAATTTTCATGTATCCAAATGTTAATAATTCTGAAAATAAAGTCATGTTTTTAGTATCTATAATATCTAATTTTCATACTTTATTTTGAAATGCAAAATCTGTTGTATATAAAATAATTCTTGATGAATTTGATTTAGTAGCATCAAAATTCATTTTTCATATTCCATGTGTAGTTACGTTTATAAAGTTAAAACGTATTTCTTCATAACTTAAATTTTTACCTATTATTTCTATTTCAAATTTATCTATATTTGAAATCATCTGTACTGATTCAATAATAGGAGTATTTGAATTAATATCATCAATAGGAGGAGTACTTGGAATTTCTGGCACATCAGGAACAATAGGGTTTGATGGATCAATTGGTGATTCAGGTAAATTAGGTGTTTCCTCAGAATTTGCAATATTATTATTACAACTTATAGTTGTAAAAGCAGCAGTTGTCAATAATGTTGAAATGCTTGTTATTGACAAAATTAAATTTTTTTTCATGTTTTATCTTCCTTAAATTTTGAAATTAATATTGCTATTTCAAAGTGTACTAATAACACATTTGAAAAAACATTATTAAATAAATTATACTAATTTTCATATTGAAAAGTATTATTTGCTTTCCATATGAAATAATCATAATAATTACTAACACTTTAAATTATTTATATTCCAATAATAATTTTACTATTGTTTTCTTATTAAATCCTTTTTGATTGTATAAAACATTCCCATCCATGGATTTACCAAAAGTAAATGCTCCCACATGTTCATTATTCTGATTATTCAAATGTAAAGCAAATCATTTATAATCAGCAGATGCTTCTATTGTTAAAAGCAATTTTTTAGCTTTAAAATATTTTATTTTTTCTTTTTCAGTTAATTTTATTGCTTTATCTAAACATGGGACAGATATAACTCTTATATTTTTAAATTCATTAGCAACTTCTAAAGCTAATTGTACTTCTGAACCCGATGTTGCAATCACATAATCAGGATTTTTGCAATCTTTAACAATATAAAAACCTTTTTCTATGTCTGTATAATTGATTTTAACATTTAAAGATTTTATATTTTGTCTAGTTAAAATAATAGCAGAAGAATTATTTGTGGAATTAAAAGCAGCACTTAAAGAATGTCTCAATTCTTCTTCATCTGCTGGCCGATAAATATTTAAATTTTCAATTGCTCTTAACATTGGTAATTGATCATAAGGTTGATGAGTAGGACCATCTCCTCCAACTAAATAAGAATCATGAGTAAATACATACAAACTTGGAATGTTCATTAAAGCACCTAATCTTATTGAAGATTTCATATAATCAGAAAAGACTAAGAATGTCCCTCCAATTGCTCTCATTCCTTTTGCATATAAAGTTATCCCATTAATAATTGCTCCCATTGCAAATTCTCTTATCCCTATGGGTAATGATTGTCCTCCTTCTAAAATTGTTTCATTTGTAATAATTACATTTGTAGAACTTACAAGATCAGCACATGTTGCAATTACAAAAGGGTTCTTATTATTAAAAGATGATAAAAAAGGTTTTAAATATGCTCTAGTAGCTAAATTCTTTTCAGAGATATTTACTTCATTAAATATCTCTCTATAGTCCATTGAGGAAATTAAAATATTTCATTTTTTATTAAATTCTGGATCTTTTTGAGCTTTTTTTAAATTTTTCTCCCATTGTTTTACTTCTTTAATCCCTCTATCATAAACATTTTTTTTGAAATGATTAATAATTTTGTTATCAATATCTCAATTTTTAAAATTTAAATCATAATATTTTAAAAAATTGTTTAAATCTTCATCTTGAACTACTCCATGATGACCTTTGTTTGAATTTTGAGATTTTAACCCTTCTGCAATAATAGTTTCCACTTCAATAAAAGTTGGTTTATCTTTACTTAATTGAGCTTTTTTAATTACATCTTCAATCTCTTTAGGTTCATTAGATGTTTTTAAATAATTTCAATTATTTGATTCAAATCTTTGTTTTAAATTTTCAATAGAAACTTTTTCAACTGAAGAATCTAATTGGAATTTATTAGAATCGTGTAAGACAATTAATTTGTTTAATTGGTATTTTCCAGCAATTGCCATTGCTTCATATGTAATACCTTCTTGTAGATCTCCATCACCACAAACAACATATGTATAATTATCAATTAAATTCGCAAAAGATTTCAAGTTATTTTGAACATGTTTTTGAGCAATAGCCATACCAACTGCCATAGCAAATCCTTGACCTAAAGGTCCTGTTGATGCATCTATAAAATTATCCATTTCATTTTCATATTCAGGATGTCCTGGGGTTTTAGAATTTTCAACTTTAAAATTTTTAATATCCTCTAAAGAATAAAGACCTGCAAAATAAAAAATAGGATATAAACTCATTGATCCATGACCACCACTTAATATAAATCTATCTCGATTTATTCATTTACCATCATTAGGATTTAATCTAATGAATTTAGTAAAAAGTGTATAAGTAATAGGAGCTGCAGATATTGTCATACCAACATGACCAC
>CASDWL010000068.1 GCA_949284615.1 uncultured Mycoplasma sp. | reverse complement strand
TGATATTATTTTATTTTGGTTATATATAAGTAACTAAATACATATTTTATTAATTGTAAATAATAATGAAATTAGTCATAATTTTATGGTTTATTTCTTTTTTAACTATTCATAATTAATATAATTATTAAGCATAGTATTTATATATTTAATACTTGTGCTTGTATGTTTATAAAATTAAAAATTATTAAAGAAAGGTTTTTTACGCTACTATGACAAATGCAAGTGTCAAAAGTGTTTCAAATGGCAAAAAAAGATTTTGAAACAAAAAAGTAAGTACAAAAACAGGTGGGGGAGCCAAAGCATTTTTATCTAAGCTTTCAGGGGCTTTTTTGCTTCCTATTTCAGTTTTAGCGATTGCAGGATTGCTTCTTGGAATTGGAGCTACCATTGAAGGTAATTCAGGTGGTAATGAAGGTTTAAAAATATTTGGTAGTTTTATTAAACAATTAGGAGACCCATTGTTTGGTGCTTTACCATTATTATTTGCAGCAGCATTGGCAGTTTCGTTTTCAGAAGAAGCTGGGGTTGCTGTATTTAACTCTATTATTGGTTATTTAATTTTCTCGGCATTGCAATCAGTATTTATTACAACAAATGCTGCAGGAGATAAAGAATTGTTATTTGGAGGATGAGGATTAGATTTTAAAGATTTAAACTCATTATTTGGTACTTCTTTAGGATTTTCATCTCTTCAAACTTCAGTTTTTGGGGGAATAATTGTTGGTTTCTTAGTTCAATGAGCTTACAATAGATTCCATACAATTCAATTACCACAATTTATTGCATTCTTTTCAGGGAAAAGATTTGTTGCTTTTGTGGTTATTGCATTAATGATTCCTTTAGTGTTCATTTTTTTACTATTATGACCTTATGTAGGTTTTGCATTTAATTGATTTGGAGAAAATTCAGGAAAAATTCCATTTGGTTTTGATTCATTTATATTTGGATTTATTGAAAGAAGTTTAGTTCCATTTGGATTGCACCATGTATTTTATTCACCATTATGATATACAGCAGCTGGTGGTGATGTCGGAGTTCAATTAACAAATTGATTAAATCAAGGAAATTACATTGAAAAAAGTCAATTAATTGAAATTGCAACTCAATTAAAAGCTACTGATACTGCTATAGCAGCAATTAATAATCTTCAAGGGATTATTATAGGGTCAATAGAATATGTGACTCTTCAAGGGACACAAATTAGTGTAGCTGGTACAGTTCAGGGAGATTCTACAACTACAGTTGCCATGGTTGGTGTTGCTTCAAATGTTATTAATTATGCAACAATTGATTCTTCTGGTTCAAAAGTGTATCATTCATCAAACTTGTATGATTTTATTTCAAGTCAATTAGGTATTAAATTAGGAAGATTCTTAGATGGTAAATTTTCATTTATGCCTTGAGGATTACCATTTGCTGGTTTGGCTATGGTATTAGCGGCGCCTAAAGAAAATAGAAATATTGCCTTAGGGGTTGTATTCCCGGCATCTCTAACATCATTTGTAACAGGTGTTACAGAACCTATTGAATTTACATTCTTATTTTTAGCACCAGCATTATTCTTTGGATTCCATGCATTTATGTGTGCTTTAGCATTTATGTTATCTAACTTATTAAGTGTTCATATAGGTATGACTTTCTCAGGAGGATTCTTAGATCTTATTATTTATGGAATGATTCCTGTATTAAAAGGAACTAATTTCTGATGAACAATTGTTGTAGGGGCTGCATATGCACCAATATACTTCTTTGTGTTCTACACTTGAATAGTAAAAGCTAATTTACCAACTCCAGGTAGAGGTGGAAATACAAAATTATTTACTAAAAAAGATTATCAAGCAGCAAAAGCTGGAGAAACAGCAGATTTATCACAACTAGGATTAGATCCTCAAGCAATTCAAGTAATTGAAGCTTTTGGTGGAAGAGATAATATTATTAAAACAGCAAATTGTGCTTCAAGATTAAGATTTGATGTTGCTGATGCTTCTAAGGTAAATGAAGCAGCATTAAAAGTTGCAGGGGCATTTGGAATGAGAAAAACATCTGATACTCATGTTCAAGCAATATTTGGTCCAATAGCTGAATCATTAAGAGTAAAAATTGATCATGCTTTAAAAAATCCTAATGAATCAATTGCAGTAAGTAATTCTTCATCAAATAGTACATCAATTAAAAAAGATGATTATGAAGTAAGAACTGATTTAAGTCAAAATGCTAATGAATATTTAAGATTTGTAAAATCATTTGGTGGACAATCTAATATTAGTAAAATAACTTTTTCAAATAATACAGTTAATTTCTACCTAAAAAATAATATTAGTTTAGATAAAGAATACAATGTATCATTATTTAATAATTCATCAATTAATATTACTCCAAATCAAATTAAATTGGGATATGACAAAGATCCTGAATTAACAAAAAGATTATTAAATCAAGTTAATGAAGAAATCAATTCTAAAAATGAGAATATTTATGCTCCTGTAGAATTAGGTAAATTAAAATCATTATCTTCATTAAATGATGGTGTTTTTTCAGATAAATTAGTTGGAGAAGGATTTGTTGTAAGTCAAATTGATGGAAAAGTTTATTCTCCAATTAGTGGTCAAATTATATCAACTTTCCCAACTGGACATGCATATGGAATCCAAGCTAAAAATGGATTAAATGTATTAGTTCATATTGGTATTGATACTGTTAAATTAGAAGGTAGAGGATTTAAATCATTTGTAAAACAAGGAGATTTTGTAAAACAAGGAGATTTATTGGCTGAAGTAGATCTAAATTTACTAAAACAAAATAATTTAATTACAGATGTTATTGTTGTTGTTACAACTGATTCTAAAATTCTTCCTCAAGCAGTTAAATTAGATGAAGGTGCAGTTGTATCTAAAAAAGATATAATCATTAATAAATTTAAATAATTTAAAATTAAGTAAATAAAACATTTATTATGATCCCACAATGATGAGAAATACTAATTGGAATACTAATAATTTTGTTAGGTCTTTATTTATGATTAGTTTTTGGTAAAAAAGAAAAAGATAAAGTTGTTTCTTATAAAGAAGAACAATTAAAAGCTTATAAGAAATTAAATCCTAAATTTAAAGGAACATATGAAGAAGCTAAATTAATTTTGCCATGAAGTCAAAGGTTTAGATTGACTTGAGTTCCTATAATAGGATTGGCATTAATTATTGTAGGTATTTCAATTTCAACAGGACTTGTCTTTAGTTTTTTTACAAGATAATAAATTGTTATATGAAAAATAGGAAGTTTTTCCTATTTTCTTTTTTGTAATTACGATCGCAACACTAAGAATTATTATATAGAAAACTAAAAACACATCAGTAATGTGTTGATTTAGTTGA